>JAQGHH010000084.1 GCA_028288945.1 Phycisphaerales bacterium | reverse complement strand
CCGAAGGGATCGACGAGCACGAACAACTCCTGCATCTCCGCCACGCGGCCGACCAGCGAATTGGCCATCACCTTCGAGTCGGGCCTGACTTTGCGGACGAGCGACGCCAGAATCATTCCGTCGAGGGCGCCGAACGGATGATTCGCGACGATCACGACCGGCCCGGTCTTCGGGATGCGCGCCAAATCGTTGTCGGACGCGTAATAAGAAACGCCCAGCACGTCCAGCACGCGGTCCACGAACAGGCGCGACGGATCGCCCAGCGCGGCGCGGGCGTGGATGGCGTTCATCGCGTCGAGCCCGAACAGCCGCTCCAGCGCGGGCGCAACGTGCGGCAACAGCCGACGGCCCCACGACGTCATGGTCGGGACGTCCTCAAATGTAAACAGCTTTGAACGACGGCCGGAAGGGGCCGTCAACGGGTCCGCGGCGACGGGCGCGGTCGGCGGTGGGTTGAGCATTGCGAGAAAAACTAGAATCGCCGTGCGAACTCACTGTTTCTGCCCTGTCAATAAATCGCTAATGCACGAAAATTCTACGCCAGCCGACGAAGCTGGGAAGGCTTCATTAACCAGTGCAGTTTCGCCCGCCCGGCCTTCACCTCGCCCGTGATTTCCAGCAGGCAGACCCCGCCCTTTTTGAGCACGACAAATGATTCCTGCAACCCCGTCATCATCCAACTGACGAACACGCCCAGATGCGGCTCATGTCCGACCAGGGCGACGGTCGCGTCCGGCGGCTGGGTCTGAATCCATTGCAGCAGCGCCTGCACCGTCTTACGCGGCGTAAGTTGAGGGATGTGGACGGTTTGCAGCCCGCTGTAGCGCGAAGCCACGATCTGCCCGGTCTGCACCGCACGGGTGTAAGGGCTGGTCGCCAGGACAGTTAGATCGGGGACGAGTTGCTGAATGCCCTTCGCCACCCGCCGCATTTTCCTGCGGCCGGCTTTGGTCAGCGGCCGCAATGCGTCTTCTTCCCCGGTTTGAGCAAAAGTCTCACGGTCTTCGGCAATGGCGTGTCGGATGACCAGCAGCTTCATAATCCTCCGCAAACAGGTGTCCGCCCACCAATACCCGCGCCAACGCCCGCCCACAACCGCACCTCCCCGTTGCTAACAGGATGCCAATCAGATTTGAACGATTGGAAAACAGAAGGGGTGCCGAGGTCTTGTTGAAAACCACGCGCCAAGAACGCCAGGCAGCCAAGGCCGCCAAGATGAAATTGGATTTTCTTGGCGGCCTTAGCCGCTTGGCGTTCTTGGCGCTTCGTATTTGGTAACTCTTCGTGGCCGACTTCGCGCCGTTACCTTGCCACCGGTGCTGCGCCGATTTTCAGGATGCGGCCCTGATGCCCCGCCTCCATCGCCGTCAGGATTACGTCCAGTGATTTGTACCCCTCTTCGCCGTCGATCTCCGGCGGGGTGTTTGCCTGGATGCATTTGGTGAGCGAGTCGATGATGCCGCTGGCGACTTGCTTGGTGTTGGTGGACATCTCGCCGACTTTGTGGAGCTCGCGGTCGCCATTGGCGTAGCTGACGACGACGCCGTAGACGGGGTCCACGCCCAGCGACAGCACGCCTTTCTGGCCGTAGATGACGGTGTAGTTTTCTTCCGCGCCGTAGTTGGTCCAACTGAGGATCATGCTCCCGATGACGCCGGCGTCGGTTTTGAGGGTGAGGTAGGCGTTGTCATCGAGATCGACGAGGTTGCCTTCGGAGTCGCGCTTGTCGAGGGTGGTGACGAACCCGCCGACCTCGGTGAATTCCTGCCCGAGCAGCCAGCGCATGAGATCCGCCTTGTGCACGCCCAGATCACCGGCGACGCCCATGAAGGCCTGGGCCTTCTTGAAGAACCAGCTTTTGCCCGCGTCCACCGACCACCCCTCGGGGCCGGGGTGCTTGAAGGCCGTGCGGAAGGAGAGGACTTTGCCCAGCCGCCCGCTCTGGAGAATTTCCTTCGCCTTAACGTGCGGCGGCATCAGCCGCTGGTTCAGGCCGATCATCAGGAATTTCTTGTTCTTCTCCGCCGCCTGGATCATCGCCCGGGCGTCGTCGCGCGTGGTGGCCATCGGCTTTTCGCACAGGACGTGCTTCCCGGCGTTGAGCGCGTCAATGCTCTGCTGCGCGTGCAACGCGTTGGGCCCCGCCACGACCACCGCGTCGATGTCTCCCTTGGCGAGCATCTCCTTGTAGTCGGTGAAGGCCTTGGCGCCGTATTTCGTCGCCAGCTCCGCGACGCGGTCGGCCATCGGGTCGGAGAGTGCGGCGACTTTGGATTCGGCGTTGGCCGCACACTCGGGGAGATGCCGACGTTGGGAGATAGCGCCGCAACCGATGATGCCATACTTAACGGGCATGGGGGATCCTCCACTATTATGATTTAATTGGACGCGGGATTGATGTACCCGAGGGGGGCCGTCAATGCAATCGGGTTTTGAGGTTCAGAGCCGGGGCGTGCCACCCTCTTCGACTCCGCTCAGAGCAGGCCGGTCGGGCCGAAGGCCCGGACTTTCCCTCTCCCCGAGTACGAGGGAGAGGGAGACAGTCGCAGAAAACTTCTGCAATCCAGGAATGTTCGGCGGGACCGAACCTACTAGAATCAGCCCTATGCGATCATTCGACAGCCTTAGCGAACAGGAAATTCTCGCCCTCGCGATCACTTCGGAAGAGGAAGACAGCCGCATTTACGGGGACTTTGCCGAGGGTCTCAAGGCCGATTATCCGGCCACCGCCGAGCTGTTCCACGGGATGCAGCAGGAGGAGACCGAGCACCGTCGGCGGCTCTATGAGCGCTACCGCGAGAAATTCGGCGAGCACATTCCCCTCATCCGCCGGCAGGACGTCCGCGGCTTCGTCTCGCGCCGGCCGGTGTGGCTGGTGAGGCCGCTGGGCCTGGACACCGTGCGCAAAACCGCCGAGTCGATGGAGACCGAAACCCGGCGGTTCTACCTCCGTGCCGCCGAGCGCGCCACGGACGCCAGCGTCCGCGAATTGCTCACCGACCTGGCCGAGGCCGAGCGCGGGCATGTGATGGCGGCGGAGAATCTCGAGAAAAAGCTGCTCCCGCCGCAGGTAAAACAGCAGGAAGAGGAGGCCAGCCGGCGACTTTTCGTGCTCCAGGTGGTGCAGCCCGGGCTCGCGGGGTTGATGGACGGCTCGGTCTCCACGCTCGCACCGCTCTTCGCCGCGGCGTTCGCGGCGGCGCGCATGGGGCAAACCCACTGGCTGCCGTTCAAGGTGGGCCTGGCCGCGTCGCTGGGCGCGGGGATCAGCATGGGCTTCGCCGAGGCCTTAAGCGACGACGGCAGTCTCACCGGCCGCGGCCACCCCTACGTCCGCGGCGTCGTCTGCGGCCTCATGACCACCCTCGGCGGAATCGGGCACACGATGCCCTACCTCATCCCCAACCTCCACCTCGCCACTTCTGTCGCCATCGGCGTCGTGGTCTTCGAACTCGCCGCCATCTCCTACATCCGCCATCGCTATATGGAATCGCCGTGGGTCTCGGCGACAATCCAGGTCGTGCTCGGCGGCGTGCTTGTGTTCCTGACGGGGATATTGATTGGGAGTTCGTAGGCGTTTGCTCTTCCAGCACTCAGCACTTCTTCACGCCAATCCATCCCACCGCTCGGGATCCTGCTCCATGGATTCTGCGGAAGCGGCGTTGCCCAGCTCGATGACCAGCCGAATGGGTTGCCAGTCTTCGGCGAGGCGGAAAGTGTTTGCCGTGGGGCGAGGTTGGGGCGCCGGGGTATTGGCGCGGGTCCAGACGAATGACACGAGATCACAGCCGCTGGCGATAGCGAGATAGCTCATAGTGAAGCTCCCAGAGGGTGGAACAACTGCCTTCTGCGTCCGGCCGCCGCGGCCGGGGTTGTTGCTTGTATACTTCATCTTTCGGTTTTCACCTAACATAAACCTAAAATATTTATATGCTCCCTGCCAATCGCATCGTCTCTTTCCCGCTTCCACCATTAGTTGTGGCAAGGCTTTATAGTTGGTCCAATAATGATGCCGCCGATAACGCGAGAAGGGGGTTTGTCGTTCGGTACGGGTTAGGGAGCCGGCCGTGATTGAAACACAAGGCGAGATCGAGTATTCTTATCCGCCACATTCGCCGCGAGCGGCTGTTGAAGTTTTCTAGCGGACATTTCAAGGCGTTTTCTCAAACAGGCCCGAACGCTTCCGGGCCATCAAAGGTTTTTCATGAGTGGGATAGACGAGTCAGGGGCGCGTTCTGAAATCCAGGTCGAGGACGAATGCCGCGTTGCCCTCGACTCGATCCGCCGGATCGTCCAGCTTCTGCGCCGCACCGCCCAGCCGGGCGACACCGGCGCGGGGCTGAGCGCCGCCCAGTTGTTCGTGTTGCGCAAGCTTTCGGGTGAGCAGAGCCTCTCCGTCGGCGAGCTCGCCGAGCGCACGCTCACGAGCCAGAGCTCGGTCTCGGAAGTCGTGCAAAAGCTCGTGACGGCGGGCCTGGTGATGCGCGTGCGTTCGCCGCGAGATGCGCGGAGCGTGGAGCTGTCGTTGACGGAAGCGGGCCAGGGGGCGCTACGTCATGCCCCCGCCGCCCCGCAGGATTACCTGATCGCGGGCCTGAAGCGCATGCCCCCGCGCGACCGCCGGCAGCTTTGCCGTTTGCTGGGCCGTCTGGTGAAGGAGACGGGGATGGTGGACGTGGCGCCGCGCATGCTTTTCGCGGACGAGACGCCGGCCAATACGCCCGTCGAAGGTTGAACGACCTTTCTCCGCACTGGTAGTTTGACGGGCGACACGTCCGCCTCCGAACGTCACAACACCAATCAGTCGATCGGAATACCCGCGTCGTTACCGCCTAATCTATCGTTTGGCGTTACAATCCGGCGATGAAGCCGTTCGATCGCCAGGCAGTTCGCCAAACCGAAGAGATCA
>JAQGHH010000575.1 GCA_028288945.1 Phycisphaerales bacterium | reverse complement strand
CCAGAACGAAATTAGAAACGCGCTGATCCGCTCGCTCCAGGCGAGGGCCTGGAAATTGATGTGGTAGGAGAGGTCCTGGTCGCTTATCGGCGGCCAGATTTCCGGCCAGTAGCGGGCGGGCTGGCCGCCGAGCCACCACTGCACGAAGAAGTGCGTGAAGCTCAGCATCACGTAGACGAAGTAGCGCACGAACAGGAAGCAGAGCGCGCCGTACACGAGGCTCAGGACCGTGTAGAAGATCATCCGCCAGGGGCGGGCGAAGACGTAGCTGAAGCTGCGGCTGATGGCGTCGAAGCTGTCGGAGCCTTCGACGGCGATCGTCGGGTACATCAGGTTGATCCCGCCGACCGTCCCCGCGGCAACGAGCGTCATGACGAATGCCGCGAGCAAGGCCAGCACGAACAAGGAGCCCAGGACGATCGGCCCGAGGACCGGAATGTACATCAGCAGCCCGCCGAGCGCGATCAGGGCGCCCGCCGCCAGGATGATGATGAGCGGGATGACCGGGGCGAAGACGAAGCTCAGGAGTTTACTGGTGCTGAATCGGAGGGCCTGCCGCACCGAGATTTTTTCATCGCGTGCCACGTGCACCGCGGCGATGCGGGAGATCGCCCCGCCGAAAATCGCCCAGATGATCAGGAACCAGATGACGAAGAGAATGAAGTAGAGCAGGTGATAGCGGATGAGCCAAGCGGGGCCGACGGCGGTGAGGTTGGCGATGCCGCGGAGCACGCCGCCGGGGTTGTTGCGTACATCATTAGAATGACGGCCGACGATGGCGGGGGGCTCGAAGGCGCTGGCGTTGAGCACACCGTTGAGCCAGTTCGAGGTGACGGCGTTGTCGACGATGTTGTGGAATTGGCGGGCTTCGTATTCGAAGAAGGTGTCGAAGATCGGGCGGGGGGAGATGGCGTTGAGGCCGCGGAATTCTTCGTCCGATTCCTGCCCGGCGCGGGCAGCCGCCGCATCAGCACCGGCGTTGATCTGCCGGCGTTCGTCATCGGTCTTCGCGGTTTTCAGCGCCTCGGCCCGCGTGGTCTGGATTTTCGCGAAGGCTTCATTGCGGGCTTTAACGATATTGCCCCGTAGACTGCCCTTGTATTCGCCACGGAGTGCCGCTTCGTGCGCAGCGGCGGGGTCGGTGACGATCTTGCCCGCGGTCAGACGCGAGGCGTAGTTCGCGGCGTTGTCCTCGCGCACCGCCTGGCGGTAATCCTCGAAAGAAGGGCCGGCCGCATGGGACCAGCGGAACGCTTCATAGCGGTCGATCTCGTCGGCGACCGCGTAGCTTCTGGCGGGCCAGATCCAGTCGAGCGTGCGCCCGCCGGCGTAGACGAGGAACAGCAGCGCAAGCCCGAGCACGAGCTTGGACGGGTGAATTGCGATGCGAAAGGCACGGAAAAGATTGGTAAAGGGAAAGAGTTCTCGCCAGTTGATGTTCCGAATCGTCTGCGCGTCGTCCGCCATGAGACGGAGCTCCTTTCGCTGCGGTTGAGCCGCTCCCTGTGCGGCAGATGCTGATGGGGCGCCGGGCGCTGCCCGCACCGAAAAGAGGTGCGGACCTCCCGGCAGCGGCGGCATTATAGTCGTGACCGCCGCGGGTTCCAATGACCGTATTATCCGCGCGATCGTGCCAAAACTGGCCGGCCGGCGATAAGATACGCCCGGCCACCATGGAATTCCGATCGGATCAGCCACAAATTGTCCTCACTACACTCAATGCGAAGTACGCGCATGCGTCGTTCGGCCTGCGCTATTTGATGGCCAACCTCGGGCCGCTGCGCGAGCGTGCGCGGATCGTGGAGTTTGACATCAACCAGCGGCCGCTGGACGTCGTCGAGGCGGTGCTGGCGCTCAATCCGAGAATCGTGGGCGTTGGCGTTTACATTTGGAACGCCGAGCAGTCCCTGCGGCTGGTGGCGGACCTCAAGCGCATTCGGCCGGAGACAATCGTCGTTCTCGGTGGGCCGGAGGTCAGCCATGAGACGGATAAGCAGGAAATCATCGCGCTCGCGGATTTCGTCATCACGGGCGAAGCGGACATTGCATTTGCCGAACTGTGTGAAAAACTCCTGGCGGGTGCGCGGCCATTGATGAAGGTCATCCCGGCGGATCTGCCGGAGTTCACGGCGAAGAAGGGGGCGGCGGTTGCGCAAAGGGCCCTCGCGCTGCCGTACGACTTTTACGACGATGAAGACGTGGCGCAGCGCGTTATTTATGTGGAGGCGTCGCGCGGGTGTCCGTTCCGGTGCGAATTTTGTTTGTCGTCGCTCGACGTGCCGGTGAGGAATGTGCCGCTGGAAACGTTTTTGCCTGCCATGGATCGGCTCCTCGCCCGCCGCGTGCGGCAGTTTAAGTTTGTCGATCGCACCTTCAATCTCAACCTCAACTTCAGCCGGGCGATCCTCGAGTTTTTCTGGGAGCGGTATCGGCCCGGGCTTTTTCTGCACTTTGAGATGATCCCCGACCGTTTGCCCGAGGCGCTGCGCGAGCCGATCCGGCGATTTCCGCCGGGGGCGCTGCAGTTTGAAGTGGGGGTGCAGACGTTCAACGATGAGGTGTCGGAGCGCATCAGCCGTCGGCAGGACAACGCGAAGCTGGCGGACAATGTGCGATTTCTTCGGCAGGAGACCGGGGTTCACGTGCATGCGGATTTAATCGTCGGGCTGCCGGGGGAGGATTTGGCGAGCTTCGGGCGGGGGTTCGATCGGCTTGTCGAGCTTGGGCCGCAGGAGATTCAGGTCGGGATCCTCAAGCGTCTTCGCGGCACGCCGATCGTGCGCCACGACGTTGAGTGGGGCATGGCCTACAGCCCCCACCCGCCTTACGAAGTGCTGAAGACCGCGCACATGGATTTTGCGACGCTGCAGCGCATGCGGCGATTCTCGCGCTACTGGGATCTGATCGCCAACAGCGGCAATTTTCGGAACACCACGCCAATGATCTGGGGGGCGACGGAACCGGGCGGTGCGCAGCGCTCGCCCTTCGAGAGCTTCATGAAATTGTCCGACTGGCTCTTCGCCCGAATCGGGCGCAACCACGGCATCGCGCTGCTAAGCCTGGCGGAGCTGGTGTTCAAATATTTGACTGCGGAAACCGGACACGATTTCGCCACGGTTGCTGGGGCGTTGTGGTCCGACTACCAACGCGGCGGGCGGAGCGACCGGCCCGAATTCCTCAAGGCCTATGTTCCCGAACCCGACCGCGCCGCCCGGCGGCAGGCGCTGTCGCAGGTCGCCGCCCGACGGCAGGCGCGGCATTTGGCGTGATGCAACGTAACGTGCGGGCAGCGGCGTTCCGTGGCATGGCATCATGCGCATGTAGTGGCACGGGCATCCTGCCCGTGGTCGCGGTACTCCGTGACGTTCGATCGGTACTCCGGTCGAAGAAAGCCCGAGCGCAGCGACCTCTTCCAACCGTTGGGAAGAACCGCGGTGCGGATAACCGCGAAGCCGCGATGGCGCGAAGACAGACGCGAAGAACAAAAAGAAAAGCGCCAGGCCCGCCAAGGGAATTCAATTTAACTGGAATCGCATTACCGTCCCTTATTTCGAACGATCTTCCTTCGGGATTGTCATTCCCGCCTGCTTCCGTTTCAGGAATGGCGCGACGGAAATTTCTCCTTTTGAATCCAGTTCGATTGTGATCGCCCCGGACCGGCCCGTGCGGTAGAGCGGCCGGTGCTCGATGAGCTGCTCGAAATCGCGTTGTTTTTTGGTCAGGTGGTCGGCGTTGGAGCTGACGATCACCGCCGGGTCGACGGCGCGTATGAAAGCGGCGGTCAGCGGCTCGCTGCTGCCGTGATGGGCCGCGACCAGCACGTCCGACTTTAACTTTTCCGGGTGTTTGAGCAGCTCGCGCATGGCCGCGTCCTGGATGTCGGCGGGGAAGAGGATGGAACGGCCGCCGAAGACGAGGCGGAGCACGACACCCGAGTTGTTCGAGTTCATCACGCATTCCCGTGGGGGCCAGAGCACTTCGACGGACATGCCGTCGCCGAACGTTTGCACGTCTCCGGCGGCGATCTCTCGGGGCGGGTGGCCGCTGGCGTCGAGCATGCGCAGGAGCTTCTTGCACGTGACGCTGTCGCCGACGCTGCGGCGGAATAGAGAACTCACCACGACTTCGCGCACGCCGTACGCTGGCCACGTGCCGGCGGCGGCGCTGGTGTGGTCGTAGTCGCAGTGGCTGAGGTAAATGGCGTCGATGGATTGTTGCCGCTCGAAGCGCAGGAACGGGGCCAGGCAGGTTTGTAGCGGATCGGTGATGGTCATCGACCCGTCGTCCAGGAGCATCGTCTTGCCGCCCGGACGTTCGACGACAGCGCACTGGCCTGCGCCGACCGACAGCAGCGTAACCCGCAGGCTCCCGCTGCCGGCGACCTTGCCCGCGACGCCCATGAGCATCGGCGTCAGCGTGAGCATCAGAGCGACCGCGCCGACCGGCGCACATCGGACGCATCTTTGCAGGAGCGGTTTGGCGAACGGAAGCAGCGGCAGGCAGAGCAATGCGTAGAACAGCGCGATCTGCCAAATGGCCGGGGCGGCGGTGGGAATGTCCGCCCCGGGCAGCCGTGCGGCCTGCCCGATGCCCCAACGCAGCAGCGCCACCGGCACGCCCGCCATCGCAGCCCACCCCGCCGCCCATCCGGGGATTAGCATCGTCAGAATCACCTTCAGGAATCCGAGCGCCAGTGCGGCAAACACGAGTGGCGAGAGCAGGAGGCCGACTGGCACTGCCCAGGGCGTGAATTGCCCGAAGTGGTAGGCCACGAGCGGCAGAGAGACGACCCACGCAACTAGGCCCGCCGCCAGGGCACGGCCGATCCCGCGAATGACCGCACGGCGGGCGCGTTGCCAGGGCGTGAGGCGGCGTAGTTGTTCAAGTACCTCGTCGTCCATGTTTCTGAAGCCGCCGAGGAATTGGATGAACGGACCAGTCAATACGAGCATCCCCAGAACGATCACGAAGCTGAGTTGAAACCCGGCCCCGTACAGGTCGAGCGGATTGACGATGAGAAGGGCGATGGCGGTGACCGCCAGAATATGGGCCGCGTCCACCGACCGGCGGCCGACGAGCCCCAGCCCCACCGCGAGGGTGACGACCACCGGGCGGATCGCCTGTGGCGATGGCATCGTCAAAACGCCCCAAAGCAAAACCATGCTTCCCACAACAACGACCGTCTTCCGTGGCCGCAGACAAAGCAATCGGCAGAACAGGAAGACGAAGGCGGCGAGAATGCTGACGCGCAGGCCGCTGCTGGAGAGGAGGTGACTTGTGCCGGTCTTCTGGAAATCCTCTTCGACGGGTCGCATTTCCGGCGCGCGGTCACCCAGCACGAGCGCCTGAAGAAGCGCTCTGTCCACCGTTTGGCTGGAATCGAAGCCCTTCGCCAGCCACTCGCGGATGCCTTCGCGCGCGCCATTGAGCACCGGCTGACCGCCGGCTGAAAGCACCTGCAAATCGCACGCGTGGCTGACGTGGAGCGATGAGAGCACACGTTGACGGCGATAATATTGTTCCCAATCGAACTGCCCGGGATTCATCGCGGGCGCGGGGCGTTCGATCATTCCGATCACGCGCACCCGTTGCCCGGCGGCAAGGCGGGGCTCGGGCTGTCCGAATGACAGCGTGAGCTCGCCGCTGGCCGGCTCCCAGCCGTTCCAGGTTTTAATTGCGACGACGGTGGCGACGCCCACCTGCTTGCCGTTGCCGTGCCGGGGGCCGGGGTTTTCGATGAGCCGGGGCGTCTGGGCGAATTGAAGTTCGACGCATGCAAGGCGCGGGTCTTCTGCCGTGAAGAGGGCGACGTGGTCGCGCGGGAAGGAGTAATTTGACAGTTGCCCTGCCGCGATGCCGGCGCAGAGGAGCGCTGACGGAACGGCCCAGTAGGACAGGGCCCGTCCCTGTCCTCGCAAGCCGGCGGCCACAAGTGATCCCGCGAGGGCAAGGAGCCAAAACGGAGGGCTACGCCACACTGCTACATGAAGGAAAATGCCAGCCGCAAACAGTGTCGCGGCCGCCAAGGCGGGCCGGCCCCGAAGCGAGCGGGTAATCGCGGGAAAAGGGCGGTTTCCCATACCCATGCGTAGCCAAGCTACCGTAGCCTGAAGCCGTTGTCGACGGAATCTTGCAATCTTGCGGGATTTCGGATCGGTGCTATGGAAAACACTTGCGTTCAAGCATGAAAGTGAAATCACCTATTTAGGTGAATTGTGTCACAAGTGGGGGCATCTACCATGCGACGCGCTGACCGTCGGAGTCCCCCCACCTCGGGGACTTCCATTCTGGGGGGACACGGTATAGCGACCATTGCTGCTCATCGCGGGGCGCGGGGTACAGGCACCCGCGCATGCGGTCGGGTTCATCTCAAAAGGCGCGCTCATTTTCGAAGGGACCAACATGCCGACCCTGAATGCGTTGCGTTTTCTCGTCCTCGTCGCGCTGGCGGGGTCGGCGTCGATCGGGGCATCGGGGTGCGCCACGGCTGCGGGCAACGTCGGCCTCGTTGCCGCGGGTGGAGGGATCACGGGTCTCAACTCACCCGCCAATGAAATCAGCCAGGTTTACTACCTGGGGATTTTCGACCCGCAAGAGCAGATCCCCGCAAGCTTCTATCGAATCACAGTGCGGGGGCAGGCGAGCTTCTGGAGCAACGTGCGGTTCGCGTCGGGGTGGGTGCCTTCCGAAGTCGTGGATTCACTGAACAATCGGATCAGCGTCGATGCGAATGGCACCGACGACCCGGTCAAGGCGCTCCCCGCCGGCCAGAAGGAAATGACCGGCCTGCCGACGGGCCGGCGCATGGTCGCCTTCGGCCCCGAGGGCATGCGCGAAGCCCCGCCTAATCACCGGCTGGTGGTCGTCATGGGCGCCAGCCCGCACTACTTTTTTCAAGCGGTGGACCAGGTGCTTGGGGCGCTTGCCAAGACTAAAAACGCCGGGGCCGACAAGGCGCTACCTCGCCAGTTGTTGGAAGCCATCCTCAAGGCCCAATCCGAGCAATCCGACTTGGCGCTCCTGGCCGAGGGAGTGAAACGCGACCTGGCCCCGGCCACGCCCGGTCAGGCGGCACCGGGAGGCGCGGGCGGTCCGACCACCGGCCCCTCCGTCGTGATCTCCGGTGGAACGACCTCTGTCACGAGCGGCACCACCACCATCACCGGCGGCGCGACGACCGTGTCGGCGACCCAACCCGCCCCGGCTCCACAGCCGTCGGCCATCCCGGCTTCGCAGCCGCCGGCAACTCGCCCTGACGGGGCGAATCCGCCTGCTTCGCCAACGCACCCTGCGGGATAGCCGGGTGGGCTAAGGAATCTCGGAATTACAGCGCCGTCGCGATCCGGTTCACCGCGTCTTGAGCTTTGCCCCCAATCCATTTCCATCGAGCCAGCCATGACCGATCGAATTACTCGGGCCCTATGCCTCTTGTTACCCATTCTGGCCGGCGGCTGCGCCGTCGCGACCATCGACGTGGACGTTTACAAAGGCCCATTGACCAATCACCGCGACGTGCAGACGGAGCAATTGGCCGCGATGGCGGCAGGGGCCAAGCCGCTGCTTACAGAGCTTCGCAACCGTCTAGAGTGGCCTCTGGATCAGGCGGAGGCCGGCGGCAGCTTCCGCAAAGTGTCGGGTTACAGCGACAACTACATGCCCGGCGGAGTCGGGCATTATGTATTCATCGAGTCACGTGCCAGCCGCGTTAACGAAATCCTATCGCTCTATGTGGATCGTACCGACCCGCGCCTAACGGCGCTGCTGAACGAGGGGCAGTCTGCATTGGAGCAATACCGACACGCCTATCAGGTGTTTCGAGAAAGCGGAGTCTCGGAGAAGGTCGTATGGGAGGATCTTCGGAGCGCGATGCGGCCCGGACTAGACAAAGCCGCCGCCACCCCCAAGGGAATCAATGACCTTTGGCATGGCTATAACATGCTTTCGCAGCGCACGGGGCGTTACGAACGAACGGCCCAATACGAGCAGTGGATCATCAAAGGGCACGTTGAGTTCGTCTCTCACGCAACGACCGATTCGACGCTCAAGCTTTTGGCGAGTTGGAACATGAATGACAAGCTGTACCGGGCCGTTGGAACCGCTGAAAACGTCGCGCATGAGGCGGAGAATATCGATCCGCGTGAAGAAGAGATAATCCCTGCCAATGCCGCGTTCGAGCTCCTTGCCGACCGGCAGTTTGTGGCGGCGCACGCGGAGGTATTGTTCCCCGCGGATCAGGAACGCGCCAAGCAGACTTTCGTGGCGTATGTAACTCAGGTCGGCGAGTCGTTCATTGCCGCCCGCGAGGCGCTTGCACGGATGGGACATGTCACCTTGGAACTCATTGCGTATGTCAATAGTGCCGACGCTTCAAGGAATGGCAGGAAGGAGGAGATCACTCGAAATCTGGCGAATAATGTGATGGAATACTATCCGCCGCAGCACCTGTTCGAGGTGCTTTTGGCCGCGGAAATGCCCGGTGGCACAGTGCCCAGCGCCGTTACGGAGCTGGGGCGGGTGCTTCGGAAAGGCCATGAAAAAACCTTCACGGATTACGCGGCGGCACTCAAGAGTTTAAATGCTGCTCATGTGGCGAAGCAACCTGAGAAAGAATCAGACGCCAAAAGTCTGAGAGATCTTGGACACGAACTGGCTTCAATTGTCAAAAACGAGCTTGAACGCAATCCGCTCGCGACTGTGGACCAAATATTGCGCGCGGATCAGTTCTACCGGGAGATCAAGGGAGAGCCTGCCCGGAGGGATAGCTTCGCCTTCTACGACCAGCCCTCCAGTGCTCGGAAGTACGGCCTCGCCAACGGCCCAGTCGTGGCGCAGCTGGACCCGGTGGAGGTCACAAAGGATTGGCAGTCCTCCACCGAATTCCTGGGCTCAGCGGGCCTGGCCAGTGGCCGGCTGGATGCCGGCTTGAACAGCCTTATAGAAACGTATTTGAGGGTCAGTTTTGATGGCACTCTCGACGCGCAGAATCACAAGGTCATCGCTGAGCGGGAGCGCCTGTTGACCGGGTTGGCACAGTTCGCCGAAAAAATCCTCTTCATGGCAAACAACCAGGCGCTGTTGGGTGGCAATGACGATTCATCGGCAACCGGGCAGACGACGCGAAAATACGCCCTGCTCCTGCAATCGGTGGGCAACTCAATTCTGGTCCAGGTGGACGAGCTGCGAAAGGCGGCATCGTACGACCGCGACGCGGTCGCGGCCGGGCCACGGGAGGCGGCAGCGCTGCGCGAGGCTTTCTACGACGACCCCGCGACCGCAATCGACCGGATGATCAACGATCTGGAGGACGAGTACGATCGCACCAAGCAAGCGAATGCCGACCATGCCGGCAGGATCGCCAACGCGCTGACGGTGATCCGCTCGCGCCGCGCGGAGGTAAAGCAATCGTTTTCGGCCGACCCTCCCGCCACCGCTCGCGTGGCGCGCCGGCGGCTGCGGCAGCTTCTGGCCGCCAAGCCAAAATCGGAAGTGGCGATGAATGCCAAGGTGCCGCCTACCGATCCTGTCGACCCGCCGTCAAATGACGGTGCGAGCAAACTCGTCACCGATGCCGTCGCGATCATTGGGGAATATGAAACTACCTTGCTGGCCCGGCCCGCGATCGGCGAGGGCGGAGATTCCAGGACCGTTCTCGATCAACTCATCAAGGCTCTGCAATACGAGCGCATCAAGGCTGCCAGCGAAGGGGGCAGCGACTCGGCGCGGGCCACGCACCTTAAGAACGCCATCGATCTCGCCTACACCTACCGCTCGGGCATGATTTATCTGCGGCCGGCGTCATCGTTCCTCAAAAACAGCTACCCGGCCACCTCGCTTCAGCCCGATGCCAAACTCGCGTGGGAAAACACGCTGGAACACCACGCCTGGCGCTCGGGCACGCCGTTCATCCCCACGTGGTATGCGAAGTACGACGAATCGAATCGCACTGCCGCGGAGATCGACAAGCAATTTTGGCAGAACGTGAATACGGTGCGGGTGGCCGGGGGCGGAGACACCAATTACGTGATCGCCAAGGATGACATTGGGAACTGGTACGTGAAGGCTTACGCAAACAATATGAAGGACATCATCGAGGCGACCGGGAATCTGACGACATTCGCCATGAGCCCGGCGGCCGCCGCACTGATGTCGAAGAACGTCGCGGCTCTAGCCACCAAGGCGGGAACCGCGGCAAGCAAGACCGCCAGCGGGAATTCGAAGAATCTCGTCCAGGCGTCCAACCCCGCCCCGGCGTCTGATCCCACGACCCAGCCCTCTGCCGCGGACTTGCAATTGACCAGTGAGGCCAAGAAATACGCCGACGCATACAACACCGCTTCGGCAGCGGACTACAAGGCGATCGCGGATTTCGCCAGGCCGCCCGCGGCGAATACAAATTCGGCGGGCGCGCCGAAGCCCGATGCGGCAGGCGCGGCTGCGCCGGGTGCGGCGGCAGCAGGCGCCGCTGCGCCATCCACGCCGACGGCCCCGGCCGCTTCCGATCCGCTCCTTAAGAAGGCGATCCTCAGTGCGTGGAAAAGTCATATAAAGCAAGATTCTGATATTGTTCTTCTGCAGCACGAACTCGACAACGCTTATGCGGTCTACGTACAGGACGCAGTTGCCGAGAAGCTCGACGCCGCCACGGACCCCGGCCCTCAGTTTGCCAAGGCGCTCGGGGCGCTGCGCGATTTCAATAACGGCCTCAAATTGCAATTGGCGCAGGTGGCCGGTTTGAGCGACTCAAACTTGGCCGCGGCGGCGAGCCGAGACCTTACGAGTGTGATGCAGGCTCAATTCGTTCCGCTGCTCGATCGCCGCAAGAAAACCGTTGCCGGTTATACGACCCAGCTTGGTGTACTCAATGACTTGTCCGCGCAGTGAGAATCACGTCCCCAAAACGTGCAGCAATTCTTTGATCTGCCCCTTCTGGGGGTCGTCGGGGTTGGTCTTGAGATAGCGGTCGAGCCAAATGCTGGCGGGTTGGGAGAAACCGCAACGGGCTAGAACCAGTCCAAGATCGCGCTGGAGATGGTTTTGTTCGGGCCAGAGGAGCATTTCCATTTCCAAGACGGCGGCAACATCGGCGTAATGGCCGGTTGACCCGAAAACATTGAGCAAATTCTGGAGAACGCGCGTCAACCAGTGACGATTTGACGCGGGGCGGAGCATATCTTCGGACCAGTCCGCTTCGACGCCAAACATCTCCTGCAAGCGGGCGTGGGCTTCGTCGGGCGTCAGCAGGCGGCCGCCGGCGAAGGGATCGATCAGCATCGGCACGCCTTCAAGTTCCATTCCGACCAGAAAATGCCCCGGCAGCCCCACTCCCCAGGCGCGGAATCCCAGCCGCTCGGCCACGATCTTATAGATGAGGCTCAGCGTGATCGGCAAGCCCTTCTTGGTATCGAGCACGGCGGGGAGGTAGCTGTTGGATGGGTTGTAGTAGTCGTCCGTATTGCCGGCGAGACCTAATTCGTCGAACAAAAAGTTGTGGAGATGGGCGAGCAACGCCTGCGGCTGGTCGCCGCGTACGCGAGAGCGGATGGTGTCGGCACAGTGCTGGAGCTTGGCATCCACGCTCGCGGGGTCCACGTCTTCCATTTGATGCATCGCGATGGCAACGGCGCCGTTAAGCAACGCGTCAGGGGAGGTGATCGTCGTCAACTGCTTTGCCAGCAGGGAAAAGGCACGGGGTGAACAGCAGAGAGGAAGGCTGGGCGTCATGGCATTCTCCGGGCGGCCGAAGGTCCGATAGGGTTTGGCTGCTATCGATCTATCGGCCTTTCCACAGGCAATTATGCACATTCTGTGCCGAGAATGCAGACGAAAGGCGTGATTATCGGACCGTTGCGGGAAATCCTGTCGTGGGAAGCGCTTATAACGTTAGGAGCGCCATCGCGATCATACCGACTGCGGATGGGCACCCTTGGCCGCCAGACCCTGTCGCCAGAATCGATGGATGCTTCGCGAAAGTTGAATGAGTTCTGTCCGCCGAAGCCGGCCAATGGCTTTGCCGGCGTCGAGTTGAAGCCAGCCCATTGCGGTTTCCCCGGCTTGCGGGCAGAAACCGAGCGCCTGGCTCGCCGTCTCTAAAACCTCGCCCAAAGTGCGATGGGGGGCCATGTGCTGGCGGGTGGTGAATTCCTGAAGAATCTGGTCTGAATCCGTCTGTTGTAAGCGCACCAAGTCTCGGCGAATCATGGTTTACTTCCTCCTCGCTGCGAAAAGGGCTTCGGGGAAGTATAGGCCGGGACTGGTTGAGCCGGAAATAATCGCCCCGCGCGTAACGGCGGCTGAGCCGGGAAGCGAATTTCGTCGGCGTGGTGGGCAGTCGACACTTGAATGGATGCCGCACTATCGAGGCAGGTTGGCGGGCAATTCCTGGAGGGCACGCTGCGCATCGGCGAACCGGGGATCGAGGGCCAGGGCGGCCTCATAGGCCTTGCGGGCCTCGGCGGGCTGCCCGCTGCGGGCGAGTGCCGAGCCCAACCGCAGGTGCAGCGCCGGCATGTTCGGGTTCATCGCCAACGCGGCCCGGCACGCCTGCACCCCTTCGGCCGAGCGCCCCTGCTCCACCAGAGTCAGGCCAAACGCGCTCAAGGTTTGCGGGTCATTGGGATTCAATTGCAACGACGCGCGGAACGAGGCCTCGGCTTCGGCATGGCGGCCCATGCGTCGGAGCATTTCGCCCAGGTTGCCGTGATAGGCCGGCCAATTGGGCCGCAAGGCGACGGCCTTGGACATCATGTTCAGCGCGATCTGCGGCAGCTTCATCGTCGCCGCGAGAATGCCCAGTCGGCTTGCGGCTTCGGCGTTATTCGGGTCGCGGCTCAGGACGTGGAAATAGATCGTCCGGGCGTCTACGAGCTTTCCTTCCCGTTGCAATTGGTAGCCCATGTCGAGGCATTCGGGGATCGACTTATCCGCGGGCTGGAGCCGCTGCTGATGCTCGAGGGCGTCGTGCACCGCTTTTTCCACGCCCGCGATGCCATCGTCGGCGAAGGCCCGGCCCATCACCTTGTAGTAGTCCTTGAATTCCTGGCCGGCCGGATTGTGCCAGACGTTCTTGGAGATGTGGGAGCTGGAGACCGCGATCGCCCGGTCGAGGGTGCTCCGGCGGGACTCCTCTTCGGGCGTCATCCTCTCCACCTCGTAGTCGACGCGGTGGGGAACGCAAAGGATTTGTGCGTACGCTTCACCCTTGCGGAAGATGTGCCGCTGACCGACCGGCGGCACGCGGAACACCAGAAAGATCGGCTTGGGCCACCACTCCGTCTGCACGTGCCCCATGACGGCAACCGGGACGGTGCCGGTGTCATCGGTAAACATTCGCGGGTGCGGCAGTGTCCGGATCACGTAGCCCGGCGGGGCCTGCATGTCCAGGGACGAGCCGAACAGGTAAAACTTCCCCGGCCGCGGGAAAAATACGCCGAACTCATCGCCTTGCAGTTTGACGCCCGGCTCTTTGGCGAAATCCCAGTCGAACCGGATGTTTCCGTTGTCGTTGATGACGTGGCATTCGGTCTCGTACGGATAAACCAGCTCCAGCCCGTACGTTGATGCTTCGACGAAAGGGGGGCAATGCCAGGGCTGCGGCTCCGACCCGTTGACCTTCATCTCCGAGGTGCCGCCCCACCCGCCGACATTCATCCGGATGGGCCGGGGCGGGACGGCCTTGCCGACGATTCGGTATTTAATTTGTAGTTTGTCCATGAGGACGCATCGGCGTGTAACCAACTCCCCCACGAACCAACCGCCGCATCCATATGCGCGGCCGCAACATAAGAGATTCAAGAGAGTGATTCAAGGCAAAGGCCGCCGTGTGATCGCCGGCATCGGCCGTCGATCGCGCCTCGGGACTGCACCGCAGGCGGGACCTTATGCCAAATCCACAAACATTTGTTTGAACGTTGTATAGACAGCGCGGTACAACAAAAGCCCGATGAGCCCGCCGCGCCGGATGGCCTCACCGTTTCGGCGCGTCCGTACCGGAGCATTCTTGACCCTCGTACTCCTATCCCTTGTCGGCCTGCTCGCCTTCGCCAACGGCGCCAATGACAACGGCAAAGGCGTCGCAACGCTTGTGGGATTTGGAGCGGCCAAGCCCGGCAGGGCGCTGCTCTTCGCGACGATCGCCACGGCCATGGGTGGCGCGATCTCGTTCTTCCTCGCCAAAGGATTGCTCAAAGGCTTCAGTGGGAACTGGCTCTTTGCACAAGGGATCGTTCTTGACCGCGCGTTCTACGCCGCGGTCCTTGTGGGGGCGTGCGGCTGGGTCCTGCTCGCAAACCGATTGGGCATGCCGGTATCCACGACGCATGCCATCATCGGCGCGCTCTGCGGTGCGGGTTTGGTGGCATTCGGCCACGCCCAGTTCCACTGGACGATGCTCGGCCAAAAATTCGCGATCCCACTGGCGCTCAGCCCGATGCTTTCGTTGGCCGTCGTCTACGTCGTTGCCTGGCCGGTCTTGTTGCTCATTGGTCGGATTGCAACTCACGATATTGACGAGTCAGACCGCAGCGAAGACCCCAAGTTATTCGGCGTTTCCGTTGACGTTTCGCCCCATGATCCCGTCAGCGGCACATCCCAAGCGGTGGCGCCTTCCGCAGTTCTCGACTACGCTCCTGCCGCTCGCGCCAGTTCCGCTGTTTCCCCGACCGTCAATGCGATTCACTGGCTCAGCGCCGGCCTGATCTCCTTCGCCCGAGGCTGGAACGACACGCCGAAAATCGCGGCGCTCAGCCTGCTCGCCCTTTCCGGCATCGCTCATGGACCGGCGCTCGGCTTCATCATCGTGATGCTGGCGATGGCCGCCGGCGGCGTGGTGATGGGCCGCAAAGTGCTGGAGACTTTGGCCACGAAGCTGACGCCGCTGCCGCTGGCGGAGTCACTTACCGCGAGCATGGTGACCGCGACGCTCGTGGGCCTCGCCTCCTGGTACGGCCTTCCCGTTTCCACCACTCACGTCGCCACCGGTTCGATCCTCGGCGCGGGGCTGAAGAACAATCCGCGCGCGGTGACATGGGCCAAGGTGGGAGAGATCGTTGTTTCATGGGTCGTCACGCTCCCGGTCGCCGCCCTCATCGCGGCGGGAGCGCGACTCGCCCTTCGATAATCCCGGTTCTTGGCGAATTGCCCTAACATTTGTTAGGGACCGGTGGCGCGCGATAGAACTCGGCGGAAACTGTCGGTATAATCCCGCTCGCCGCGCCGGGTTAGCAGAGTGGTAATGCGGCGGTTTTGTAAACCGCAGATCATGGGTTCGATTCCCATACCCGGCTCTGATCGCGCACTCAATAGGACTTCCCTTCCGAATACCTTCAGGAGCAAAAACAATGGATCGTGCGACGTTGCAGGCGGCGTTGGATTTTTCGCGCACCAGACTTCTGGGGAGCCTCGACGGCATCGAAAAGAGCGGGCACGACGCGGCGAAAGTGCTGGCATGGCGGCCGGGGCCGGGGCGGGCGCATATCGCGTGGCAGGCGATGCACTGTGCCGCGACGCATGACAAGTATTTGAACGTCGTGCTCAAGGGCGGCAAGGCGCGGGATGAAGCGCTGGTGGCCGCGTACGGCGGGGGCAGCACGCCGTCGGATCAGAACGTCCCTGACTTGTCAGCCATCCGATCCGCCCTGGAAGGCAGCTACAAGGGCTTCCGCGATTACGTCGGCACCGTTTCCGCCGACGAACTGTCGCGCAAACTCCCCAGCGGCCGCACGGTTGGCGAGTCGATCCTTATGATGGTCTGGCACGAAGCCCATCACCAGGGACAAATCCATCTCACCTGGAACCTCTACAAGCACGCCCATGGGATCGCATGAGACAAGGGGCGGGCGCATGATTGGAAGCCAAAATCCGCCCCTACGGAGCCATCGAAGGCCGATCAAGACCTGGCTCAAGCGAATCGTCGTCGGTTTCCTTGTGCTGAATGTCGCCGGCATTCTGGCCACTTGCTTCTGGCCCGACCGGTTCATCCTGTTTCCCTCGACGCGGCCAATCGCTGTATCCGGTGCCGAGCGGGTAGCCATCGGTGGGCCGGCGGGCACGCTCGAAGCGTGGACGAAACGGACTTCCGCGACCAAGGGTGAGGAGCCGGAGTCCTTTGTCCTGGCGTTCAACGGCAACGGCTCGCGAGCGGAAGGCGAGTTGGCGCGACTCGAGCCGATGTGGGCGGGGCATTCCGTCGAAATCTGGGCGGTCAATTTTCCTGGATACGGCGGAAGCCACGGCCCGGCGCTGGTGAAGAACATCCCGCCCGCCGCCCTGGCGGCGTATGACGCGTTGGCGCAAAAGGCCCACGGCAGGCCGATCTTCGTGAGCGGGCACAGCATCGGTACGACCGCCGCCCTCTATGTCGGCGCGAACCGACCCGTGGCCGGCCTCGTACTCCACAACCCGCCGCCCCTGCGGCAGCTCATTCACGGACGATTCGGATGGTTCAACCTTTGGATTGCATCGAGCCGTGTGGTTGCCGCCGTTCCCGATCAACTCGACTCAATCGCCAACGGCGGCAGATGCTCGGCACCCGCCGTCTTCATTCTGGCGGACGGGGACACGTTGGTGCTGCCCAAGTATCAGCAGAAGGTGGTGGAAGCCTATCACGGCCCCAAGCGAATCGTGCACGCGGCGACGTACGGGCACAACACGCCGGTCGCCGATCCGGAAGTCACAGAGGTCCGGACCGCCATTAATTGGCTATGGCAACAAGATCGCCCTCTTGCAGCCGTTACTGAACCTGAGACCCGAAACCCCAAGTAGCGCGAATTGGAATGGTCCTGGAGCGTCGCCGACCGACGAGTAAGCCCAGTGCGGCCAGTCCAATCAGTGATACGGCGGCGGGTTCGGGGGCGGAAGTGACGAAACCAGTATCGGTGAGTTCAAACACGGTACCTAAGCTCTGCGCGCCCAACTGCGTCGTTCCGTACAGGTTGCCGGCGGCGTCGGCGATCAGGCCCCCGGCGGGCGCAAGTCCGTTGCCGTCGCCGAACGTCGCCAGGGTTGTGAGAGCATTCGTCCCGGCCGAAACCTCGAACACCGTGCCGGCGTTGGTATTCACTCCGCCCTCGTATGTCGTCCCGAAAAGGTTGCCCGCGGCGTCGGCGATCAGATCCCCTCTGGGGCTAGACCCGTTGATGCCATTGAAGTTCACCAGTGTGGAGAGGGCATGCGTCCCGGTGGCAACCTTGAACACCGTGCCGTGGCCGTTTGCCCCGCCGGCGCTTGTCGTCCCGTACAGGTTGCCTGCGGCGTCGGCGATTAGGCCCGCTTCGGGGTATGCCCCGTTGCTGTAGTTGAACGACGCTAGAACCGACAGGACATGCGTTCCGGCCGCGACCTCGAACACCGCGCCGCCGCCCCCCGCCCCGCCGGTGTTTGTCGTCCCGTAGAGGTTGCCTGCGGCGTCGGCCATCAGGCTCGAATGGGGGTTAGCCCCGTTGGTGCCGTTGAACGTCGCCAGCGTCGAGAGGGCGTGCGTCCCAGCCGCAACCTCGAACACCGCGCCGTCGTTCGTCGTTCCGCCGCCTATGTGTGTCGTCCCGTATAGATTGCCAGCGGCATCCGCGATCACGCCGGCAAGAGGTTGAGCACCGCCGTTGATGGTGAACGTCGCCAGAGTGGATAGGGCATGCGTCCCGGCTTCGACCTCGAACACTGTGCCGACGAAATGCGCCCCGCCAGAGAATGTCGTCCCATAAAAGTTGCCCGCAGCGTCGGCGATCAGGCTCGAATATGGGGCAGACCCGTTACTGTTGTCGAATGTCACGAGGGTCGAGAGTGCGTGCGTTCCGGCCGCAACCTCGAACACGGTGCCGGAACTGCCCGCTCCGCCGTCGCGTGTCGTTCCATACAAATTTCCGGCGGTGTCGGCGATCAGCCCGGCAAATGGACTCGTCCCGTTGCTGCCATTGAATGTCGCAAGCGTTGTAAGGGTTGGCGATGCCCAAGCGGCGGCGCCGCCCGCCAGGGCCGCCCCGAACGCAGCCAGCGCCACCACACACGGCTGGCGAAGAATTAATGTCCGCTTTGAAACTCGGTGGATTGGGTTTCCCAAGGAACGGCGGGCGCGCTGTATGCAGGGACACTTCCCGGCGAAATTCATAGCCATTCTCTCCCGTATGTCTGCCGCAGCGGGAACAATTCCCAGTGCGCTCGTCCCCCGCGATGGCCCCGCCAATGCGATCCGAATGGCGCGGATTTTACATCGGACAAGATAGAACTATCTCATCCCTAGGTCAAGATAAATCGGCTGGCGGGCTTGCTCGCATGTTTCCGCAGGATCACCTCATATATTTCGCGACTTGTCCAAGATCGCCGATCTGGAACGTGCGCAACTGGGGTCCGCCACCAATTG
>JAQGHH010000551.1 GCA_028288945.1 Phycisphaerales bacterium | reverse complement strand
GCCAGCGCGTCGATGGCCTACAAAGGGGCCGGCGACACGATGAGCAAGTTCCGCTACGCGCAGTTCATTGCCGCGTGCCTGAGCTACCTCGTACTTCATCAACAGGACTCGGCTGGGCTCATCACCTTCGACAACAAGGTCCGTCAATTCATCCCGCCCAAGTCCGCGCCGTCGCAGCTCATGCGGATTCTCAGAACGCTCGACTCGACGAACGCGGAGAACGAATCCGCCATCTCCCCCCTGCTGCACGAAGTCGCCGAGCGGATCGATCGGCGGGGAATGGTGATCGTCCTTTCGGACCTGTTCGACAAGTCCGACGCCCTGATCGACGCCCTGCACCACCTCCGCCACAAGCGGCATGAGGTGATCCTGATGCAGGTGATGGCCAACGACGAGCTGGAATTCCCGTTCCGCAAATGGAGCCTGTTTGAGAACCTCGAACGCTCCGGCGACCGCCTGAAGCTCGACCCGGCCCTCATGCGCAGCGTCTACCTCGAAAACGTAGCCAACCACCTCCGCGCCATCCGCGAGGCCGTGAACAAACTCAACGTCACCCACCTTCTGCTAAACACCAACCAGCCGTTCGACGACGCGCTGTCGCTGTATCTGGCGCAGAGGATGGGGAGGAAGTGAAGAGAAAGTTGCTGGTTGCTAGTTGCTGGTTGCTGGTAAGAGGCCAGCGGTTTTCACCAGCAACCGGCAACCAGTAACCAGCAACCTTGGAAACAACATGACGTTCTTAATGGGATTCCCGCTGCTGATGGCCGGGCTGCTCGCGGTGAGCATTCCGATCATCATCCATCTGCTGCACCGTCAAAAGACGACCCCCTTGCAGTGGGGCGCGATGCAGTTTTTGCTCGAGTCGCCGTTGCAGATGAAACGGCGGAAGCAGGTGGATCACCTCATCCTCATGCTCATCCGCATCGCGCTGCTCGCGCTGCTCGCATTCCTGCTCGCACGCCCGCTTTGGAGCAACAGCAAGTACAACCCGCTGGCGACCAACCTGTCGGCGGACGTGGCGATCGTGGTTGATCACTCCCTCTCCATGGGCCGCCATGCGGGCGACCATACGCTGTTCGACGAGGCCCAGGGCGTCGTCGATAAGTTGACCGATGAAAGCAAACCCACCCTGCGAAACGGGGACACGCTCTCGGTGGTCCTCGCCGAGCATCGGCCCAAGGTGCTCACGCCCGTGCCCGTCGGGGCGCGGGACGGGGCCCGGATGACGGACCTTAAGAACCAGCTCCATCAACTGAAGCCGGGCTTGACGGATTGCTCGATCGCGGAAGCGGTGGAGTCGGCGCGCGAAGTCCTGAATCGCGGCCGCAACATCCGCAAGGTGGTGCTAGTCGTTTCCGACGAGCAGCGGGCCAACTGGCAGGTCGGCGACAACGCCGCCTGGCAGCGGGCGCTGGGCGACCCGATCAAAGGGGTTGACCGCCACATCGCGGTCCACAGCTATCAGCTTGCGGCGGATTCGCAGTCGTCGAACGTTTCCGTCGGCGACCTGACGATCCAACCCAACGTCGTGGGCGTCAACCGCCCCGTGCAGATCACCGCGACTGTTTCCAACAGCGGCCCCAAGGAAGTCGCGGCGATGAGCATTCACCTGAGCGTGAACGGCCAGGAAGTCGGCGCGCCCGAGCAGGTCGCGATGCTGGGGGCCGGGCAGACCGCGACCCTTCGCTTCGAGCACACGTTCACGTCGGCGGGATCGAGCTGGGTGCGGGTGTGGACGGACGTGGTGGACGCGCTGCAGGCGGACAACGAAGCGGTTGCCGCGGTGCACGTGTGGCAGAAGCTGCCGGTGCTGGTGATCGACGGGCAGCTCACTTCCGCCGGCACGTACCGCGCCAGCCAGTTCCTCGAGGCGGCGATGCAGCCGGTGGCGGAAGGCCAGACGGGCTCGGCGCTCGTGCAGCCGAAGATCGTCAGCGTCAGCGACAGCACGTCGGCAAAGCTCGACGACTATTACATGGTCGTGCTCAACGACGTCCCCCAGCTCTCGGCGGAATTGGAAAGCCGGCTGGCGGATTACGCCCGCTCGGGCCACGGCATCTGGGTGATCCTCGGCCCTCGCTCCACGCCCACGTTCATCTCCAAATCGCGCGACCCGCGGTCGACACTGTTCACCGCCGACCTGAAATCACAAAGCCCGCGCAATGAGAAGACGCCCCCGGCGATCGAGGTAAAGGACCCGAATAATCCGATGGTGGCGATGGTCACCGCCGCCGAGCGCAACGCGCTGGCGGGCGCGGTCACCAAACAGTGGTGGTCGCTGGCGCCCAAGGACGCGGACGACCAGGTGGTGCTCGCCTCGACGACGGGCGACCCGCTGATTTTCGAGCGGCCGCTGGGCAACGGGCGCGTGGCGGTCTGGTGCACGTCCGTCGATGGCGCGTGGAACAACTGGCCCGCGATGCCCAACTTTGTGCCGCTGGTCAATGAGACCGTATACCACCTCTGCAGCCCGCAGACCCGCTCGCAGAACAGCGGCAACCTCGGGGCCGGCTCCTCGATCGCCTGGAGCGGCCCGGCCAACCCGGGCGTACAGGAAGTGGACGTGACGCTGCCCGACGGCACCGCCGACAAGGGCCGCAAGGCGACCTTCCGCAACGGCCGCTGGGAGTTCCAATACCCTAACGCGTTTCTCCCCGGTTTGTATCAGTTGCGTTTCAACCCGACGGAAGTTCCGCAGCCTGTGTTTTACGGCGTCGGGATCGACCGGCGCGAACTGGACAACACGCCGCTGTCATCGGCCGATCAGGACTGGCTGACCAAGGGCGGGTTCCTCGATCAGCGCACCCCGCAGGTGAAATCCGCCACGGTCGCATCGATCGTCACGCAGGAAGACAAGGGCGTCGAGATGTGGAAATGGCTCGGCGGCCTGGTGCTGCTCAGCCTCATCGCGGAGACGGCCATGACCTACCGCATGGCCGGGTTGCAGCAGAAAGTGGACGTGACCGGCGCGGGGCTGACGCGCGTGTGAAAGTCGTGTGGCACAACGGCCCAGGGCCAATGTGGCACAGCCGCCCCCGGTTGTGATCCGCCGCAGGCGGACGGAGAAGAAGACACAGCCGAGGGCGGCTGTGCCACAGGTTGATTGCCGCCGATCGCAAGTTTGGGAGTTAGAGTGCTTCATCAACTCAATATTTCCGCCGGGCCGCTGGCGTACCTGACGTGGGACCCGCCCATCGCGTGGTGGATCCTGCTGCCGGGCATGATCGCGGTCGGCGTCATGCTCTTCTACCTCTACCGCGCCCAGCAGCAGATCGCGCCCAAGCGCATCATCAACTGGCTCACCGCCATCCGCATCGCGCTCGTGGCGCTGCTCGCGATCCTGCTCCTGCGACCGCTGTGGATTTTCAAGAACACCGAGCCGGTCGGCGAAACGCTCTGGGTTGTCCTCGACCAGAGCCTTTCGATGGGACAGAGGGACACGCAATCCACCGGCATCGAGCGGCTGCGCTGGGCCGATGCCCTGGGCCTGCTGCCCGGCGAGCTGCGCGCCAGCCGGCTCGATCGCTCTGCGGTCCGCCTGACGGGGCTGCACGATGAGTTGCTGCACATCCAGCGTCAGACGACCCCCGCCGCTGACGAGAAAGAGGCGGGCAAGCAGCTCGAGCGGTTCATCCAATCCCTCAAGGACTGGGACGAGCATCTCAACGACACCGCCTCCCGTTTGGAAAAAGACGCCAAGGCACAATCGGGCGATGGGCCCGCGATCGCCAAGGGCCTGCGCGAAGCCGCCGACCAGATGAGCCAGGGAATCGGGCAGGCAGTTGCGCGAACGAAGATCGACGAAGCCGCGTCCGACATCCCATGGGGCAAGGTCGGGGCGGCGATCGATTCCGCCCTCGTGAAACTCAATCCTCTCGCCGAAAGCGCGGACGCCGAGTTTATCTCGCAGCACGCATCCGACCAGCAGGTGCAGGATGCGATGGCGCGGGTCGCGCAGATGCGCCGCGCCGACATCGCCTACGCCGCCCTGACTGGTAAGGCCCGCGATCTGCCCAAGAGCCTCACCGACGTGTTCGACCGTCAGAACACGAAAGTCATCACCTTCGCCGGCGGCCAGCAGATCGTCGCGACGGCCAAAAAAGATGAAGTCGCCAAGGCGATGCGGGCGGGCATCGAGCCGGTCGGATCTTCCACCGACATTGCCGACGCACTGAAGTTCGTTTCCGAGCAGGTCGGCCAGGGGGAGCGGGCGTCGGTGCTGCTGGTGAGCGACGGCCGGATCAATGACGGGGGCGACCCGACGGACGCGGCGCAGCGCCTCGCCGCCCGGGGCGTGCGGGTCTTCACGCTGGGTGTCGGATCAAAGCAGGTCGCGGCGGATGCTTCCGTGGAATCGGTGGACGCCCCCGACTGGATCTTTAAAGACGACACGCTCCGCGCCTCCGCACTGCTCCGCCTCGACGGCCTCGCCGGCCGGCCCGTGAAGGTCGATTTCCTCCGCGGCACCACCGTCCTCGACACGCAGACCGTGACGCCCACGTCCAGCCAGACGACGACAGTCCTCACCTTCAAGGACAAGCCCCCCGAGCCGGACGTGTTCGAGTACACGGTTCGCATCCAGGAAATGCCGGGCGAAGCGGTGAAGGAGAACAACGTCCAGAATTTCCGCGTCTCGGTGAAGAAGGACAAGCTGCATATCCTGGTGGTCGAGGATCAGCCGCGCTGGGAATATCGCTACCTTGCAAACTATTTGAAGCGCGACAACCGCGTGCACTTGCAGACGGTGCTCACCGAGCCGGCGCACGTCGCCGACGTGCAGGCGCCCGCGCCGATCAAGGCGTCCCCGACGAACCCGGACAGTGAGGCGCAGAAGCTCCCTGCTACCGCCGAGGAATGGGCGGCGTTTGATTTGATCGTCCTGGGCGACGTGCCCGTCGAGCTGCTGGGCGCCGAGGCGCAGAAGAACATCGCCAAAGCGGTGCGCGACCGGGGGACGTCGCTGCTGGTGATTGCGGGGCAGTTGAACATGCCCGCGCGCTACACGGGTACGCCGCTGGCGGAATTGTTGCCCGTCCACGTCTCCAGCAACTGGACCGCGGCCTCCCTCTCCGACCACATGCACAACGGCTTTCGCGCCACCATCGCCCCCGAAGGCCTGAGCAACGTGCTGAGCCAGTTGGATTTGAACGAGCAGACCAACGCCCACTACTGGGCGTCGATGGGCACGGGCGACGCCAAGTGGTACTGGCACAGCGAGCAGACGCAGGCCAAGCAGTCGGCGAGTGTCTTGTGGCAGATCGCCGACATCCGTGACGGCGCGCGGTTGACGCAGCAGCCCGAAACCGACACGCTCGCCGTCGCCCGCCAGCGCGCCTTGCTGGCGACGATGCCCGCCGGCGTCGGGCGCGTCATGTATCTGGCGAGCGACCAGATGTGGCGCTTGCGGCAGGTGGAAGGCGAAAACCTCACCGACCGCTTCTGGGGCCAGGTGATCCGCTGGGTGGTGCAGAGCGACCTACCGGCGGGCGGGCGGTTCGTCCGCTTCGGCACGAGCAAGCCGCGGTACACCGCCGGCGATTCGGTCGTCGTGACCGCGCGCCTGCTCAAGGAAGATTTCACCCCGCTGACGGGCCAGAAGTTCAAGATGGTCGCCCGCAGCGTGACGCAGAAGAACGCCGCGACGGGCCAGGTGCAGGGCGGCGCGGTGGTCGCCACGGCGGACGCTTCGGAAGTGCCCGAGGCCCCCGGCTTCTATCGTGCAACACTGAGCGGCATTAAATCCGGGGCGGTGGAAATCACCCTTCAGGGCCAGGGCGTGGAAAAGGCCCTGAACGACGACCCTTCCGCCGGGCAGAAATCGCTGCTGGTTGACGTCCTCACCGGCACCGACCGCGAGCTGCGCAACATTAATTCCGACCGCAACACGCTGGCCCGCATCGCGCAGGCGGGGAACGGGATCGCGACGGACGCCGCTTACGCGGACGTGCTCGCCCAGCACATCCCCAACCTCGAACGCCCCCTCGAAACCGTCCAGCAGTTCGGCCTGTTCGCCGACTCGGAAAACCCATTCACCCACCGGGCCCACTGGTGTTTCCTGATCGCGTTCGTAGGCCTCATCACGGCGGAGTGGATACTTCGGAAGGTGGGTGGGCTGGTGTAGGTGCGTGAGAACGTATGAGAACGCCCCCCAATTTGCATTTTGCATTTTGCACTTTGCAATGAAGGAGTCGCCGGTGTTCCGAATTGCAAAGTGCAAATTGCAAAATGAAAATTGGGGGGCGAGTTAGGTCCGTTGTAATGAAACATTGCCCCGCGCATCGTACGGTTAGCCCCCGTGCCGATGCACCGGGACGCCAGCAGTGATCCAAAAAAGAATCCCCGGCGACGGCTCTCCCCCGTTGCCGCAGGAGGCAGCTCAAAATGTCCACAATGACCCCTTCCCGCCCGCCGGTTTCGGTTTCCGACCGGCTCACCCATCCGCTCCGCGAAGTCTCGCAGCGGCAGTGGACCGTGCTCGCCGCCCGCGGCGTCCTCCAGACGCTCGTCGTCAGTCTCGGCGCGCTCCTCATCTCCGCGCTGTTGCTGGGATACTGGCAGACGATTCCCGCAGTCCTTCGGATCATCGTTTCCCTCGCGGCGTGGGTGTCGGTCGTCTGGTCGGCGGTGCATTTCCTCCGCCCGGCGCTCCAGCGCTGGAGCCTGAGCCGGGCCGCCCGGCAGGTGGAGGAACTCAACCCCGACGTGCAGGAACGACTCAGCAGCGCGGTCGAACTCAGCCAGGAATCCGACCCGCGATTCCGCGGCTCGCAGGAACTGGTCAACCACCTCATCGGCCAGGCCGAGCGCGACGCCGAGAAGGTCGACGCCGCGGTCGTCATTCCGTTTAATACCATCACCCGGTGGGCGCTTTATTTCGCGCCGGTGCTCTTGCTCTGGATGTTCTGCGCTATTTACAGCCGCACCGCCCAGCCCACGCTCCGCGGGCTCTTCAGCACGCTGATGCCGTGGAACAGCCACCTGCCGCCCCTTCTTTCCGACATCCAGGTCAAGCCGGGCGACGTCACGCTCGCGCAGGGCGACCCGCTCGAGATCATCTCCAAAGTTTCCGCCACGATGGAAGGCAAGGAGCTCGGCAGCCGCCAGGTCACGCTGGTCCGCAAATTCTCCAGCGGCCAAAGCGTCAGCCAGGGCCTCGAGCAGACCGGCGCGCGCGAGTACCACGCCCTCTTCGACAGCCTTCAGCAGACGTTCCAATACAAGGTGACCACGGACCGCGGCGAAAGCGACTGGTACACCGCCACCGTCCACCCCCGCCCCGCCATCACCCGGCTCGACGTGCGTTACGAATTCCCCGCGTACACCGCGATGGAGCCGCGCAGCATGACCGCCGCGGACGGAAATATCGACGCCCTCGTCGGCACCAAGGTCACCCTCACGCTCCACACCACCGACGCCCTCGTCACCGGCCAAAGCCAACTCGTGATCGACGAAGGCAAGCCCACGCAAGCCGTCATCGGGCTGACGCAGACCGCGAACAAGAACGAATACGTGGCCAAGCTCGACGTCAGCCACAACGGCGACTATCGCATCAAGCTGCGCAACGAATATTCCCTGGACAACAAGGATGACCAGGCCCGCGCCATCACGGCCACGTTCGACGAGGCCCCCGCCATCGCCATCACTTCGCCGATCACGCAGGTGACCGTGCGGCCGGACGACAACGTGCCGGTGATGTTCAACGCCTCCGACGATTTCGGCATCGCCCGCGTCGAGGCGCTGATCCAGGTGGACGACAAGCCCGAGCGCGCCTTCCCCGTCACGATCCACGCGGCGGACCGCAAGAACATCCGGGACCAGTGGGTGCTTTCGGTCGCGTCGATGATGTCGCAGTTCCAGGCGCCCGACGGCGCCCGCATCACTTATCAGCTCAAGGCCACCGACAACCGCGACCCCGACCCGCAGGTCGGCCTCTCGGCCCGGCAGACGCTCGTCATCAATAAGAACGAGGGCCGGAGCTATCAGGACAAGCTCAACGAGCAGCGCAAGCTGGACCTGGAAGCCGCCATCCGCAAGGCCATCGAGCGCCTTAGCCAAAACGAATGGAAGGCCGATAAGCTTACGCAACAGGACGACAAGCACTCGATCAACGCCGAGGAAAAACGCATCGCCACCGAGCTGCGCGACCAGTTGACCACCACGAGCAAGGACCTCTCGACCGCGGCGAGCGAATTCCTCTCCACGCCTTTCGCGCAGGTGGCGCAGGCCGCGAAGGACATCGCCGACAAGACGATCGCCGGGGCGGCGGATGACGCGGCGAAGTTCCAGCTCGATTCCGACAGCTCCAAAGCGCGTCGCGAAGACGCCGTCAAGTCGAAGAAGGAAATCGTCGAAGCCCGCGAGGCGCTTATTAAGCTCGTCGAAAAGGCCGAAGTCGCCGCGCGCAAGGCGGAATCAGCCGAAGCGATGAAGGACGCCGCAAAGAAGCAGGAGGAGGTCGCCCGGGAGATGCAGCAGCACCCGGAGAATGTTGACCAGAATCGCCAGAAGCAGCAGGAGGCGATCAGCAAGCTTCAGGAAGCGATTCAGAAAGACCCGGCCACCCAGAACCCCAAGGCGCAGCAGGACGCGCAGAAGCTCGCGGAGCTTGCCAACAAGATCGAGGAGGACCAGCAGAAGCAGACGGAGCTCCAGAACAACACCTCCAAGCAGGAGGAGGCGCAACAGGCGCAGCAGCAGGCCAATGCCCTGGCGGAGGAGCAGAAGAAGCTCAACGAGCAGATCCAGAAGTTCGCCAAGGCCGAAAAAGATCCCCTGCAGCAGGCCGGCGCGCAGACGCCCAACCAGGACCAGCAAAAGGACCTCGTCAAGAACATTGAAAAGAACCAGATCGCCCAGGCGGCCCAGCAGGCGCAGCAGGCCGCGGACCAGTTGAAGCAGGACGCCCAGAAGCTTGCGGACCAGGCGAAGAACCCGAACGCCAACCCCACGGACGCTCAGAAAGAGCAGCAGAAGAAGGATCAGCTGAATCAGGAGAACGCCCAGAACGCGCAGAACGACGCCAACAAAGCCGCGGACGCGCTGAAGAATGACGCGAACCAGAATCAGGTCCCGCAGGCGAATGACAACGCCGCCCAGCAGGCGCAGCAGGCGGCGGATGCGATCCAGAAGCAGGCGGACGCCGTCGAGCAGCAGAACAAGCAAGGCGCGAACAATCCCGACGTGAACAAGGCCGCCGGGGCGGCCAAGGCGGACGCCAAGCAAGCGGCTCAGGACGCGCAAAAAGCCGCCCAGGCGCAGAATGCCGATCAGGCCAAGCAGGAACTCCAGCAGGCCGCGCAGGAACTGGCCAAGGCCGGGCAGGAACTCGCGCAGGCCGCGCAGGCCGAGGCCAAAGCCGATCAGGCGATGGCACAGGCGGACAATCAGAAAGCGGCACAAGCGAATCAGAAAGCCGAACAGGCCGCGGCTGAAGAAGCCCAGGGTCTGGCCGCCCAGCAGCAGCAGATCGCCGACGCCCTGCAACAGCAGGCGCAGCAAGCCGCGGACGCGCAAGGCGCGATGCCCGCGCAGCAGGCGGCCCAGCAACAACAGCAACTCGCCCAGCAGACGCAGCAAGCCCAGCAAGCCGCGAAGCAACTGGCGAAGCAGGCCAAGGCCGACAAGAACGAATCCGTCGCCCAGCGCGCCGATCAAGCCGAGAAGGCGCTCGACCAGGCCGCCCAGGCGCAGCAGGAGGCCGCGAAGGCCGAAGCCGCCAACAACCCCGAGCAGGCCGGCCAGGCGCAGGCGGATGCCCAGCAAGCTCTCGCCAAGGCCGATCAAGCCCTCCGCGGCAACCCCGAGCAGGCGCAAGCCAACGCCGAGCAGGGGCAAGGCAAGCCGGAGCAGGGCCAGGGCCAGCCCGAGCAAGGCCAGGGCACCCCGCACCAGACCGCGGCCCAAGCCGCGCAGGAAGCCGCGGCGGCGCAGCAGCAGGCGCTCCAGCCCAACCAGCCCGCCGCCGCCGAGGCCGCGCAGGCATTAGCTCAAGCCGCGCAAGCATCCGCCCAGGCGCTTCCCGGCCAAGGCCCGCCCGAAGCCGGCCAGCCCGGCCAGGAAGCGGGCAATGAGCCGGGTCACGAGCCCGGAAATGATCCCGGCCAGGAAGCCACCGCCAACCCCGGCCAAACCCCCGACTCCAAGCAGGGCATTCAGGGCCAGACCGCCGGCGGCGACAACCGTTTGCCCGCCAACGTCCAGGCCCTTGGGATTGGCGCTGGCGACTGGGCCAAGCTGCCCCCGATGATGCAAAAGGAACTGATGAACGCCGCGCAACAGAGCGGCCCCCCGGCATACAAGCAGATGATCAAGAACTACTACATCCGCGTCGCCCACATGCAAACCCAACGGCCGGAGCCGGCGCAGAAGCAGTAATGCCGGACGCAAAACGCAGAAAGACTTTGCCGCGAAGGCGCGAAGGGACGAGGAATCGCGAAGAAGAACAACGTGGCATCGCATGCCAAGCACGCCTCACACAAATTTTTTTCTTCGTCTTCCTTCGTCCCTTCGCGCCTTCGCGGCAAGTTCTGAATCGGATTTGACAGCAACGTCGGAGTCATCAATGAAGCCCTTCGTTTCCCCCAAATTCCTCGCCGCGGCTCTCGCGACGGCGGCCGTGCTCGCGCCGCTTCCCGCAGCTCCGCTGGTTACCCCGGCGCGCGCCGCCCAGGACGAGCCCGTGCCTTCCAACGTGCGCATCGCGGTCGATAAGGCGCTCGTGTGGCTCGCGAAGAATCAGAAGCCCGACGGCACCTTCCCGCAGGGTGCCTCGGCGGGAACCACCGCCGTCCCGTCGCTTTGCGTCATGGCCTTCCTCTCTCGCGGCCATGTCCCCGGTCAGGGGCCCTACGGCGACACGCTCTACAAGAGCATCGACTTCGTCATCGAAAGCCAGCAGGAAACCGGCCTGCTCTCCCGTTCGCAGGCCGGGAACCACGTCATGTACGAGCACGGCATCAGCACGGTGATGCTCGCCGAGGTGTACGGCATGGTCGATGACGCCCGCCGGGTGAAGATCGACAGGGCCCTCGCCAGAAGTTCGCAGCTCATCCTCGCCGCCCAGAAGTCGCCCAAGAACGGCAACCAGTACAAGGGCGGCTGGCGGTATCAGGTCAACGCGCCCGACTCGGACATGTCGGTCACCGGCTGGCAGCTCATGGCCCTGCGCGGGGCGGCCAATTGCGGGGCGGCCATCCCCCGCCAGGCGCTGGAGGACGCGCGCGAATACATCCGCCGAAGCGCCTGCCCTGAGAATCAGGGCGGCGGCTTCGGCTATCAGCCCGGCCAGGGGCCCAACCAGGCCCGCACCGGTACCGGCACGCTCATGCTCGAACTGCTCCGTGGGCTCGACCCCAACCTCCCCGCAGGCGATCACCCCAAGGAATCCCTCGCCGGGGGCGATTACCTCATCAAGAATCCCCCCGACAACCCCGGCATGGAGTTCTACTATTACGGCGTCTACTACTGCGCTCAGGCCCTCAATCAGCTCGGCGGCAAGTACTGGGACACCCTCTACCCCAAGCTCCGCGACACCCTGCTGGCCCAGCAACAACCCGACGGCACCTTCGCCGGCGGCGCCGGCCAGGAACAAGACGCCGGCCCCGCCTACCGCTCCGCGATGGCCTGCCTGGCCCTGTGAGTCCCGTACCGATATCTGCCGCTGTACCAGGCGGACAAGTGATGGGGAGCCGTGATGAGTGACGAGTGAAACGTGACAAGGAGCTCGGCCGAATCCGCTTT
>JAQGHH010000541.1 GCA_028288945.1 Phycisphaerales bacterium | reverse complement strand
TCCAGAGCACGGGCGGCGAACCGTCGGGCAGCTTCTGTGCGCCGGGCGAAAGGTCGAGGCAGACGACCTCGCAACGGTTGGTGCAGTACCAGAGCTTGCCCGGCTCGCTGTAGGCGGTGGCGCAGAGGCCTTCACCCGGCCAGTCGTTCACGCGGCCGGTGGGGAGCTTGGAATAGTATTTTTGCCAGAGGAATTTGCCCGTGGCGTTATCGAAGGCCATCAGCACGCCGCCGTCGGCGGTGTTGGCCGGGTCGCGGTGGCTTTCGTTGTTGGTGCCGATGAAGACCATCCCCTGCGTCACGACCGGGTTGCCGTAGCTCTTGGAGCCCAGCGGCTGGCTCCAGAGGATGTTCTTGCCGGTTTCCAGGTTCCAGTCGGTGGGAGGGTTTTTCTCCGGGCTGACGACGTTGCGGTGGGGCGTGAGGCCCCACATGGGCCATTCGCCGACGGGGATTTTCGGCTCGTCCACCTGTGCCGTGGCGGCGGCGGCCGGCGCGGCCGTTGCCGATTCGGGTTTGGAACACGAAACGCCGGTCCACATCACCGCTGCACCCAGCAATGTGAGTGCGGCGGAGGCATTCTGCAATGGATTCTTCAATCGCATGGTCTTTCCTAAAAGTCAGTGGGTTATCGCCATCGCGTCAATTGAGCTTGAACATCACTTGGCCGCCTGCGCGAGGCCGGCGTTCGGGGTGACGCTGACGTTGTCATAATAGATTTCGTGATCATTCGAGAAGCCCCAAAGGCCGGGACTGCCGTTGAGATTGGGCGTTTCGTCGACCAAATTGATCGTCCACTCCTTGGGCTCGGGCTGGCCGGTCGGCCAGGCTTTGCCGTGGCAGTAGGCCTTGCCGTCGCGGTGTTCGACGGTGAGCTTGAGGTGGTACCAGGCGTTGGCCTTCCAGGGGAAGTTCACCGCGGAGTGCACGGCCCAGCCGGGTTGGAGCTCAACCGGGGGCAGCGCCGCGGGCCAGCCATGGAGGCTCAGCCACTGGTTGGAGCCTTTCAGTTCCAACACGTAGCGGCTATTGATCACGCCCGCGTCGGGAATCTTGTGGACGACTTTTCCATCCATCTCGTAGACGGTTTCCTTGACCTGCACGTCGCCTTCGATTGTGTAGTCGGTCATGTCAGGCGTGCCGAAATAGGTGCGGGCGCGGGCGTAGAGGGGAATGTCGGTCAGCTTCGTGAGCACTTTATTCTTCGGGTTGCCGTCCACGGGAAGTTCACGGACGGCGAACTTCATTCCCGCACCGATCCACGTCAGCGGCGGCTTTTCAAGAATGTTTTTCTCGAAGTCGATCTTCCAGGGCAACGGCGGGAAGACGCGGACGCGGGCGAAGCCGGTGGCGCTTCCTTCCATGGCAAAGATTCCGCCGCCCTGAAACGGGCCGGGGGTCGCCGTGAACACGCCATCGGGGCTCACCTCGCCCGCGAGATTGCCGGCCTTGATCGGGGCGGCAGGTTGCGTCGCCGGGGCCGGGATGGCGGGGGCCGGAGCGGCAGCGGGCGCGGTCGCCGCCCCCTTGGCAGCCGCCGCGGCGTTCGGGCGGATCAATTCCTTCGGCCTCGCGCGCGGCGCGGGAAGCGTGAGCTGCCCGATCGACCATTGCGGCTTCACATCGCCCAATAACCGGCCCTTGGCGTCATACGCACGTGCCACGAACTGCGCCTTCTCCCCCGGCTTCAACGAAACATCGCACGGCACCACCTGCACCAGCGCGGGCGCCGTGGTCTTGCCATTGCCCGCAAGCGGCTCTTCCTTTGGCCCTTCCGGGATTGTGACATTCTGCACGGCAAACTCCTTGGCGCCGATGCAGTAGGTCGTGTTCGCGGCCTGGATGTAAACGTGGCCGTCGGCGATCGCCACCGAGCCAAAAATCGTGTACTCGCGGCCCTTCTTCTCTTCCAGATCGACGTGACTCAGCACTTCGAACTTCTTATCCCCCGGCTTGAGAATCCACATGCGGCCATTGGCTTCGGGGTAGTAAAGCTTCCCGTCCGCGAAGACTAGCGACGCCTTGCCGATCGTGCCAAAACGTTTCTTGTATTTGATCTTGCCCGTCGCGGCGTCGATCGCGTAGATCACCGCGCCGTCGTCGGCGACATACAGCATTCCATCCGCGATGGTGGAGGAGGGGAACCCCGCTTCGATGCCATCAATGCGCCACGCCTCTTTCGGTGAGCCTTCGGTGAGATGAGCCGGGTCGAGGCACACGATGCGGCCAAGGCGCGTCGAATCGAGATTATCCAGATCCCAGTTCACATACACTTTGTTGTCGTTCACGAGCACGGAGGCATTGAACCCGCGCTTGGCGCCCTTGAAGCCCCAGAGCTTTTTCCCGGTGCGGGCCTGGAAACAGTAGGTGCCGCCGTCGCCCGATCCGGTGACGAGGACGTGTTCGCCGTTGATGTTGGCGATGACGGGGGTTTGGTACGGCGCGTCAACGGGGATGCCGCCGGTGCCGTTGGTCCAGAGGGGCTGGCCGGTGTTCTTGTCGAACGAGAAAACGCGGTATTGCCCCCCGGCGTTATCCGCCCAGCCGAAGGCCACGCCCACGAGATAGATGCTGTCTTCGTCGATGGCGGGAGAAGGCGTGCGCCCGCCGAAGGTGGAGATCAGGCCGAATTCCTCGGTCATCTGATGCTTCCAGATTTCCTTGCCGGTCTCGCCATCAAGGCAGACCAGCTCGTTCTGCGCGCCCAGCGCATACACGCGGCCGGTCTTGGGGTCGCCCACGCAGTTGGACCAGCCCAGGCGATGGAACGGGTCGTCCGTCATGTACATGTTGGCGGTGTGCTGCCAGAGAAGCTTGCCGGTCTTGGCGTCCAGGCAGATCACCGCTTCCTGGGTCTTTGGCCCGGGGACGACCGCGACGCCGCCGTCGGCGGCCACTTCGCCGATGCGGGTGAGCGTGTAGAGCTTGCCTTTCATCACGATGGGGCTGGACATGCCGCCGAAGGGCGCGGTCCAGACAAGATTCTCGCCCTCGGGCGACCATTTTTCGGGGAGGTTGGCCTCCCGCGAGACGCCGTTCTGCTCGGGGCCGCGCCATTGGTACCAGTCGTTGGCGAGCGCCGGGCGGGCCGCACACGGCACAGCCGCGACGGCGAGGGAGGCCAGCAGCCACTTTCGCAATGTCGTTTTCATAAATCCTCTGCCTGAACACGTGACGAGACGGACACCGACGCACCGCCCATCAGGCGGCTCCGGGGCTGGGATCATATGTGCCCCGATACAATTCGTTCAACCCTGCTGGGCCGGGGACCGATTTCGGCCGGGCCTCAAATAGATAGACGCGCGGTGCTGCCGGGCGTTGGCGCTCCGGACGCGGTTCCATTCGGCTCGCTCGGCACAAAGGCCTCTGTGCTCTCCGTGCAGTCGTCAGTGCGCTTCTTTCACGCGGACGAACCGTTTGGCCTTCAATTCAAACCGCGGCAGCGCACCCGATCCAACCATCACCACTTCCGCCCGAAAATGCAGCGCCTCATGCAACGCCTGCCCGACTTGCTCGGCCAGTCGTGGCGCACTCGCACACTGCGGCGTCGGTTCTACTTCCAGTTTCACTTGCGTGAGCGCGCCGTTTTCATGAACGGTCACTCGGAACTCGGCGACTTCATCGAACCGTCGCAGGACGGCTTCCACCGCGGTGGGGAAGACGTTGTTGCCGCGGACGACGAACATGTCGTCCACGCGGCCGAGGATTCCGCCTTCGAGGCGGGCGAAACTCCGGCCGCAGGCGCAAAGGCCGCGGACGAGGCGGACCTGATCGCCGGTGCGGTAGCGGATGAGCGGGCTGCCGGTGCGGCCGAGGTTGGTGAGGACCAGTTCGCCGAGTTGGCCGTCGGGGACGGGCCGTGCGGATTGAGGGTCGATCACTTCGGGGATGAATTCGCTTTCGATGACGTGCAACCCGCCGGGGTTTTCGGCGCATTCGAACCCGGCTGCGCCGATTTCGGTCATGCCGCTGTGGTCGAAGACGCGTGCGCCCCAGCCGGCTTCGATGCGCCGGCGCGTGGCGGGGATGCTGCCGCCCGGCTCGCCCGCGACGATCAGGGCGCGGACTGGGGAAGAGGGGAGGTCGAGGCCTTCGTGTGCCGCGACTTCGGCCATGTGCAGGGCGTAGGTGGGCGTGCAGCAGACGATCGTGGCGCGGTTCTCCAGCAACATCCGCAGGCGGGCCTGGGTGGAAAGCCCGCCGCCGGGGAGGCAGAGCGCGCCCAGCGTCGTGCCCCCTTCGAACGCGCCCCAGAATCCGACGAACGGGCCGAAGGAAAACGCGAACATGATCCGGTCGGCCGCCGACACGCCCGCGGCGGTGAAGATGATCCCCCAGCACCTGCCGAACCACGCCCAGCTCTCCGCGGTGTCGAGCCAGCGCATCGACCGCCCGCCCGTACCCGAAGTCTGGTGATACCGGCTGTAGCGCTCGATTGGATACGTGAGATTCGTGCCGTAAGGGGGAGCGGCGAGCTGGTCCTGCTCCAATTCCGCCCGCGTCGTGAACGGTAGTGTTTCCAGCGGATCGATCAGCGGGTCGAATCGGGTTGACGAAAGTTTCGCTCGATAAAACGCGTTGGTCGCCAGCACCTCGCTCAGCAAGTTGGCGAGCTTGCGGCGCTGGAGTGCATGGAGCGCTGCAGCGTCCCTTCCCTCCTCGTCGGCGATATAAAATTGCGTCCGGCTCGTCACCATCTCACCCGTCGGCTCGTCCACGCCTCACACGAGCGTACTACCGCCGCCCGCCACACATGTTAAGGGGCCTAAGCAATCGCCCGTTGCGGCGGAGAAGAAACTCGACCAGAGATTCCACGCCATGTGGGGTGGGCGTACTCGCCCACCATTTTGACGTCCTA
>JAQGHH010000425.1 GCA_028288945.1 Phycisphaerales bacterium | reverse complement strand
GCGGCGGGAGCGCCGGCAGCAGATAGTGCGGCAGCTTGGTGCCGATGAATTCCACCATCACCCACGGCCCGATCACCGCCGCCAGCGCGAAACGCGCCTGGGGAATTCGCCAATTGCCAATCCCGATGCCAATCGCCATCGGCAGCAGCAAGCTCCACGGCATGAAATCGAGCCAAACCACCACCAGGTGATAGCCCGGCGGGAAATGGTGCCCTTCCTTGCCTTCTTCCAAATGATCCTTCGCCTCATGGAACATCTGCCCGAGGAAGTTGGGTTCGCGGTGATGCACCGCGAGGATCCACGGAACCACAATGGCCAGAACGATGAAGACGCCAAAAAGAATTTGCGCGACGGATAACCAGAAGGGGCGGGGGGCCGGGCCTTGGCCGGAAAGTTCTCGGGGCGCTTCTGAAAATACTCCCGCGGCTAATTCGACGGAGGATGGAGAACCGCCTCCAAGCCTTTCCGCCCCCGCGTTCGCCCCTGCCATCACGGGCTCAAACTCTCGCGCATCTCCCCGTGCCGCACGCCGGTGGATGAAGTTGTCCAGGAAGTGGAAGGCGGCCAGCGCGACCGCTGTGCACGCCACCACGCCAAGGATAAACGGCCCCTTCGTCAGCCCGCCCAGGCCCAGCGCCACAGCCAGCAGCGTGACGACTCCCCACGACCGGCTCCCCCGCCAGATCGCGAAGAGGCACAACTGTGCGATTATCGTAAACAGCAGCAACACGCTGTCGGTCAGGCAGACCTTCGCCGCCATGATCGTCAGACCGCTGCTCCCGAACACGAGAACCGTCCAAAACGCCTGCTCCGCCCCCGCATGCCGCGTGATCACGACCGCGAGGATCGCGAGCGTGCAGAGCATCGCAAGGCTCGACGGAAACCGTGCCGCGAACGCCCCGGCGTCCCCCTCGTGCCCGAAGACGCGCATAGCCGCGGCCTGGCACCAGTAAATCAGCGGCGGCTTATTGATGCGCGGCGCATCGTACAGCCGGGGTACAATCCAATCGCCGCTTTGAAACATCTGGCGCGAACATTGTGCGTACCGCGGCTCGTCCCGGTCCCAAAGACCGATGCGCGCATTGCCCGCGAGGTACACCGCGGCAATGAGGAGCAGCAACAGAACGATTCTTCGTACGGGCGCCGGCATCAGGGCGGGAAGCGTACGGGGTTAGGGCCGAAAAATCGAATGGGCATCGACCGTCAGGGATCAATGCGCCCTTCATTACCGCTTGCGTTTGGCAGGGTAGCCGCCAACGATCGAACGGGCGAATCATTCATGGCCGACGCACCTCTAATCCCCGCGCCAACCCGCGCCCGCCGCTGGATCATGGGCATGCGCTGGCATGACCTGCTGTTCATGCACTGGCCCGTGCCCGTCAGCGCCCTGCGCCCCCTGATCCCCGATGCGCTGGAGATCGACACGTTTGGCGGCGAAGCATGGATCGGCGTTGTTCCGTTCCGAATGACCGGCGTTCGCCCCCGTTTCGTCCCCGCGCTGCCCCGCGTATCCGCCTTCCCCGAGCTCAATGTCCGCACCTACGTAAAGGCCGGCGGCCGTGCGGGCGTCTGGTTCTTCAGCCTCGATGCGACGAGCAGATTTGCCGTGCGCGCGGCCCGCCGCAGTTATCACCTCCCTTACTTCGACGCGAACATTTCCGCGCAATCGATCGGCGACGACATCCACTACGCCAGTACCCGCACCCACCGCAACGCGCCATCCGCGAGCCTGCGAATGCGCTACAAGCCTGTCGGCGATCCCTACCACGCGAAGCCGGGGAGTCTGGACGATTTCCTCACCAATCGCCTGTGCCTTTATGCCGCCGACAGCCGCGGGCGGGTCAACCGCGCCGACATCGCCCATGTGCCCTGGCCCTTGCAGCCGGCCGAGGCGGAAATTGAGTCGATCGCGATGACGGAGCAGATCGGGGTAACGCTGCCAGCGACTCCGCCGCTGTTGCATTTCGCGCGGTTCCTCGACGTCGTCGCGGCGTGGCCGGCGCGGGTCTGAAGATTCGGATTTGAAGTCCCATCCTTCAAATTTCAGATCTCAGATTTCAAATCTCAAATTCCAATGTCGCCGTCCCTCCACGCGCCTTCCCGATCCGCCTTCGTGCCCTTACGATCCGGCGATCATGAACGTGAAGCTCCTCGACCTGACCGCGCAGTACCTGCCGATCCGCAACGAAATCCGGCGGGCGATCGACGAAGTGTGTGATGCCCAGGCCCTGATCCTCGGTCCTGCGGTCGAGCGGTTTGAGAAAAAACTCGCCGCGTATTGCAACACGAAGCACGCCATCGGCGTCAGCAGCGGGACCGACGCCCTGCTCTGCTCCCTCATGGCCCTGGGCGTCGGCCCGGGCGATGAGGTGATATGCCCGTCGTTCACGTTCTTCGCGACCGCGGGGTGCGTGGCCCGACTGGGCGCCAAGCCGGTTTTCGTCGACATCGACCCGCGCAGCTTCAACATCGACCCCGCCAAAATCGAAGCGAAGATCACGCCGAAGACCAAGGTCATCATGCCCGTCCATCTGTTCGGTCAGTGCGCCAGGATGGAGGAGATCAATGCGATCGCCGGTGCACGCGGCATTAAGGTGATCGAGGACGCCGCCCAGGCGATCGGCGCCAAACGCAACGGCAAGCCCGCGTGTTCGACAGGGTTTGCCGGGTGCCTGAGTTTCTACCCGACGAAGAACCTGGGCGCGTTCGGGGACGCCGGGGCGATCTGCACGAATGATGACGAATTCGCCGAGAACTGCCGGCTGTTGCGCGTGCACGGGTCGGGCCACGCCTACCACCACAAGTTCATCGGCGGCATGTTCCGCCTCGCCGCCATTCAGGCGGCGGTGCTGGAAGTGAAGCTCAAGTACCTCGACGAATGGCACGAAGCCCGCCGCCAGAACGCCGCCGTCTACAACGAACTTCTGGCCGGCACCAAAGCCGTCCCCCCGCCCATCGAAGAGGGCAATTACAGCATCTACAACCAATACGTTATCCGCGTTCCGGGCCGCGACCGCGTCAAGCAGCGCCTCACCGACCGCGGCGTCGGATACGCCGTATACTAACCCAACGCGCTGCACCAACAGGAATGCTTCGCCTACCTGGGCATAAGAGAAGGGGAACTCCCGGAAACCGAAAGAGCCTGCCGCGAGGTGCTGGCCCTGCCGATTTACCCCGAGTTATCGGAGCAGCAGGTACGATTTGCGGGGGAAGAGGTGCTTCGGGCTATGGAAGAAGGGCAGTAGGCAGACGGTAAAGAAGACGAATGCAAAATGCAAAATGCAAAAGTTAAAATGAAAGGCGCCCAAATTGGCCCGGCTCGTATCACCTGCGACCGCTCTTCATTTTGACTTTTGCATTTTGCATTTTGCATTCAATACCTCCCCTCGACATTCTGTCCACCGCCTCCTTCCCCCACCAAGTCCCATAAGCCGCGACTTTTACACAATCTCGGACGATCAAAGGCCCCCCTCCCGGCGGGCCGATAGATGCGGTAACGTGAACGAACCCCAGCCGCACATTGCCGTCTCTGACGAACCACTCACCGGCCAGCTCGCTTCAATGGCCCAACAACTCGAATACCTCCGCGAGCAGCTGATGGAATCGCAGCGGCTGGCGACCATCGGCACCATTGCCGCGGTCATCGCCCATGAGTTCAATAACCTGCTCACGCCTATCGTGAGCTACTCGCAATTTGCCCTGCAAAGTGCGCAGAGCGAGAAGCCGGACATGGACCTGGTGCGCAAGGCGCTCTCCAAGTCGTTCCAAGGCTCCTCCAAGGCAGGCCGGATTTGCAGCTCGATGCTCGGCCTGGCCCGCGGCGAATCGATGTTCGGGCCGGTGCTTGTTCAGAAACTGGTCGATGAAACCCTGGCCGTCATGGCCCGCGACCCGCAGAAGGACGGCATCGCCCTCCGCGTGCAGGTACAGCCCGATCTAAGCATCTCAGGCGACACCGTGCAGCTCGAGCAGGTGCTGCTCAACCTCCTCATCAACGCCCGGCAGGCGATGCTCGGCCGCGGCGGGTCGATCACCATCAAGGCCCAGCGCCTCGAGACGAGCGAGGTCCGCATCCAGGTCATCGACACCGGCCCCGGCATCCCCGAAAAGCTGCTCCCCAAGATCTTCCAACCCTTCTTCACCACCAAGGCCACCGCCCGCAAAGGCGAAGCAAAAGGCACCGGTCTGGGCCTGGCCATCTGCAAGGAAATCCTCGAACACCACAAAGGCCGCATCGACGTCGAAAGCGAAGTCGGCAAAGGCACGACGTTCAGCATCATCCTTCCGGCGAATTAGCGGGGAAATTGAACGCAGAGGCGCGGAGGTAGGAAATAGAGAGAGCTGAGCCCCGGGTAATTGTTCTTTCGACTGCCCGCCGCCCCGCAGCATTTACATTCGCGCATTCTCCTCTCTTCCCTCCTAACTCTGCGTCTCTGCGTCTCTGCGTTCAATTCCTCCTCGGCGAACCATTTATCGGACCTAGTCAAGCTCCGCGCCTCCAACGGCCGATAACCATTGAGGACACCCTTGCAGGAGGCGCGAAACATGTCGGTCACCATCGATCACGAGTTGTTTGCCGCGGAGGAGATGGGGTTGCGCACGGTCGGTCAGGTGATCAGTCACGTGCAGCGTGACAACCGGCTGGTCGTCAACCTGCTGATCGACGGGTCGGAGCCCGACCTCGGGCAGATCGGCGAAGTCCGCCGGGAATTGATCCAGGGCCGCACCCTCTACATCGAAACCGCCGAGCCGCGGGAGATGGCGCTCGACGTGCTGGGCGAGGTCGAGCAGCAGCTCGGCGAAGCCGACCGCCTGAAGGACGACGCGGTGGAATTGCTCCAACGCGGCACCGTCGAAAAGGCCATGCAGAAGCTCAGCGGCTGCTTCAGCACCTGGCACAACGCCCAGGAATCGGTCCTCAAGACCGCGCAGCTCCTCCGCATCGACCTCGAAGAGCTCCGCGTCGGCGACGGCTTCCTCAGCGACCTCGTCGGCGAGTTCACCTCCCAGCTCCGCCAAATCAAAACGGCCCTCGAGAGCCGCGATTTCGTCGTCCTCTGCGACATCCTCACCTACGAAGCCACCGAAACCAGCAACCGCTGGCGGCAAGCGCTCGCCGCGATCCGCGACATTGTGATGTAGGGGCTACCCCGGCAACTTTGCCGCCAGCACATCGACTTTTTCAATCGACGGCGCCTCGGCCAGCAGCTCCGGCGCTTTCGCCATCAGCGCTGCCGCGACCCGGCCCGACAGGTGGGCCTGCCTCCCCGCTTCATCCGGAAACGCGTCAAAAATTCCGAATTTCGATGGCCATTTTGATCGCGAACCACGCAATCGTCGCCGGTTCTTCCTGCACGATCGGCAACCCCCCGTTCAAAAATTGCTCCATCTCTTTCTCCTTGCCCGGCTTCGCCTCAAGCGTCACAAACAGCGCCTTGGTCACCGTCATAGAGAACACTCCTTCCAAAAAACCAGCAAAATGATAGCCCTCCGCCCCGGGCCTTTCCCAAGGAAGAAACACAACCGGCAAGCCCAACTTATGATGGGCGAACACGAGGTTCGCCCCTACAATGCGCTTCATGACCGGCGACACTGTCACGACCAATGATGCCGCGTTGCAAGCGCTCTGCGAGCTCGGCCAGGAACAACTCATCCGGATGGAATACCTCGAAGCGCAGGCCACGCTCGCCGAGGCCGAGCGCCGCGCCTGGGCCGCGCGCGATTGGGACTCGCTTTCGCGGCTGTATCTCCCCCTCCAGGAAGCCCGCCGACAGCGGCGGCAACGGGCCGGCGAAGGGATCGTCTGCCTCGACCTCCTGGCGAACGGGCCGGACGACCGGCTCGACGCGCTGCACGTGGTGCAGAACTTTTCCCACGGCCAGTTGCTCGTGGCCGGCTGGGGCAGCATCGAGCCGGCCATTCGTGTGCGAGAGCTCGCCGGGCAGCACGCGATGTATCTCGACACTTTCCTGGCCGCGGTCTACCCCGTGGGCGAGGGGCGCGTGGTGGCGATCGTCCCCACGGCCGACGTTCGTCTGCCGGATGCGAGCCCCCGCCCGATCGACCAGTTAATCCGCCAACTCCCGCCGCACAGCATCGTCTTGAGCGAATCGGAGCTCCCCCAAGGCAGCCGTCGCGGCACGTTTGAAACGTACGCACAGGTCATGGACCTGTGGGAACGCCTGCACAAGCCCTTCCTGGCCGCGGCCGACGCGGAGCCGCAGCCGATCGGAAAAATGGAAGGCTATCGTAAGACGATCGAGGTGGATTACGCCTCGGAACTGGCCCACCAAAAGCTGTCGGACGTTGCTCGCGAAATGATGAGAGGCGGCTGATTGTCAGTTGTCCGTTGTCAGTGCTCCGTTGTAAATGCAACGAAAGTCGCCGGTCGGCGGCGCTGCTCGATTCAGTGTTCCACTTTGACTGACAACTCGTCCCAACAACTGACAACGGACCACTGACAACGGACAAAAAGAATGACCCAATACTACGGCGG
>JAQGHH010000423.1 GCA_028288945.1 Phycisphaerales bacterium | reverse complement strand
CGGGAAAATTGCATCGGGTCTCACCCTTTCATCCGCGCATCCGCACCTCGGGGCACGCAGGCGATTCGTCGGGAACGATTTCCGCGCACCTGGGACAACGGTTTGGCTTCATGGGCCGTCCTTTCATCGTCCGTAATACCGGCCGCGCAAGGAGAAAACCGCCCGCGGGCTGACGCGCTGCCCATCGGCACAAATCCTTTCTCCCGGCCCCACTTCCTGCTAAGATGTCCGCCACATTTCAATCAATGGGAGGTGCGTGCATGCGAAATCCAACAGGTGTTCTCGCGGCCGGGGTCATGGTTGCGTGGTGCGTTGCCGCAGCGATTCCGTCGCAGGCGGCTCCGACGACGCGGCCTGCCGGGCCGGCGACTCGGCCTGCCGGGCCGGTGGCGGATGCGGCGGCCGCGGCGCGGGCTCAGAAGGTCGTCGCGAAGCTTTTGGCGCAGCTCGAGGACCCCGAGCCCAGCATGCGCGAACGCGCCCGCCTGGCGCTTTCCAACGCCGGCCCGGAGGCCGATGAGCAGGTGGCCGCGGCACTCAAGGCCGAATTGCTCGAGCCCGCGACCCGCAGGGTGCTCGAGCCGCTGGCGAAGGTGATCCACAGCCGGGCCGTGCGGTTCCGCCGGCTGCAAGAGGCCCTCGCCTGGGCCCGGCGCGCGCCCCAGCAATTCGACGCGCTGTCGAAAAAAGATCCGAAATGGGGCGCCGCGGCCAGCGAGGCGCTGTGGTCCGTATACGGCCCGCCCGCCAGCCGAAACAATCCTGCGGCGGTGATGGAATCATTCAAGAAGGCCGTCGACCTCGGTTGCAACGACCCGCTGTTCCTTTACCTCGATTCTCTGATCGTGACTCGCTCCGACCCCGAGGCCGCGAAGGACATGGCGCGCAAGGCGGCCAAGCGCCTCTGGGAAGTCGATTATTCGCCCGACATCAAGATGGAGATCGCGCACCATTACCCCGGCTTCGCGGACGGGAATGACGCGGTGATCCGGGCGATCGACGGCGAAATGGACGCGTGGTTCGCCGCGGCGGTGAAGGACCCCAAAATCCCTTCCGGCGTATCCGAACGACTCATCACGATCATGTACGACGTCTGCGGCAAGCGCCTGCAGGACAAGGCGAAGGCCGCGGACGCGGTCACCGAAATGTACGCCAAGGCACGCCCCGGCGCGCCCGACCCGCTTATCGCCAGGGGGCGCTTCTACGTCGATTACGCCTGGGAAGCCCGCGGCGGCGGGTGGGCCAACACCGTCACCCAGGACGGATGGAAGCAGTTCGCCATCCGCCTGAAAATCGCGCAACAGGCACTGGAAAAAGCCTACGACATGGACCCCACCGACGAGCGGGCGGCGGTAAAGATGCTGACCGTCAACCTCGGGCAGGGGGGCGGCCGCGAGGAGATGGAGAAGTGGTACAAACGGGCGATGGAAGCCAACCCCGACTGCATGGAAGCCTGCACCGCCAAGTCGTACTACCTCGAACCCAAGTGGCACGGCAGCGCGCGCGACATGCTGATCTTCGGCCATCAGCTATTGGCCGGTCAGAACTGGTACGCGGGCCTGCCGCTATTGCTGCTCAAGCAACACGAGACGCTCGCCGCATTGACCAACGACCCGCAAGGCTACTGGCAGCAGGAATTCGTCTGGCAGGACGTCCGCGCCGTCTGTGAAGGCGCCTTGGGCTTCCGCCCCAACGAGCCGCATATGTGCACCCTTTACGCCAAGCTCGCCTGCCAGTGCGGCAAGTGGGACGTGGCCGCCAAACAATTCGACGCCCTGGGCGACAAGGTGGACATGAGCCAGTTCAAGAGCAAGGAAATGTACGATGCGCTGGTGAAGCAGGCGCATGAAGGGGCGGGGAAGTGAAGGGGAGCTGCGACGGGACGGCACGCCGGGCTTCCTTCAAGGATGGGGGCGATCATTGATCCTTCCACTCCCTGCCCCGCTTGCAGTTCGCGGCGGGTAGCGGGTCTGGTACCCGCCCAAGCAATATCCGATTGACTCATCGCAAACACCTCCTCCGGCACCGGTTCCTCCTTTGCCAAAACCGCCCGGCCCTTAGATGATCGAGGCGGGCTCTGCGACCGTGTCCCCCATTGCAGCAATCGCGAGCGAAAGCGGACCTTATTTAAACTTGTCCGAATCGGTGGTTCCCTACTCGCCTGTGGATCGCTCATGCTCGGGGCTTTGGGCGTGGCGATGGATCGCCCAGGTCGCCAGGATTCCGACCGTGACCCAGAAACCCAGGGAGCCGGAGAGCGATAGCTCGAGGCTTCGGGCGGCCTCTTCCCGTTTCTCCTCGGCGAGGCGCTCTCGCTCTCGATTCTCTTGCGGTGATTGGATGATGTACTTCGCGGTAAATTCTTTGACTTGTTCCTCCGTCATTTGGCTGGACGGCGGCGTCGAGCCCGCACCGGGCAGCCCATTTTTGTGGTCGCCGCCGAGGGCGGGACCGGCCGGCCATTGGCTCGGGCTCTGCAAACGGGGAAATGGCTCTGGTGGTTTCGCGGAGGGGAGATAGACGGGGAGGCTGTTGAGTTTGTGTACGCTGCCGAGCACGCCGGCGAAGGTCGCTTTCTGCGCGATCCAGACGACGCCGCAGATGATGATGCCGACGGAGAGCGCGACCACGGGCCAATAGTCTTCGACGGACACCCCGCGCCGGAAGTACGCGGCGGCGATCAGCAGCAGCATCGCGGGCAGCAGGTACCAATAGGGGAAGCGGCTCCAGGTCACGATGACGAGGATGATCGCCGCCACGAGGGCCAGCAGGCCCCACTCGCGCTGTAGTTCACTGGGCCGGCGCAAGAGCGGCGTCGCCATTCCCAAAAGCACGCCCGGGACGCACCACACCAATGCGGCGAAAATGGGAATCAGCAGCAGCGTGCCCAGGTCGGCGAGGATCGGCCCGAAGATGACGATCACCACGGCCGCGATCAGCAGAAAGGTGAGGTAGTTGGGCTTGGTGTTGAACACGAACAGCGCGATGGCGACGAGCAGGGCCACGCCGAGGATCGGCCCCCACCAGCCGTGGTGGAACAGATCGTCGATGCGGACGAAGGCCCAGAACGCGTAGCGTAGCGGGACGAACCCGGTCACCAGCGTCGCCCGAACCTTTCCCTCGGAAAGTTCGACAAGATGTCGTTTCCAGACGGCGTGTTCGAAGATGAATGCGTGGGTTGCCAGCGCGACGCGCGCCAGCAGGACGAACAGGAGTGTCCCGACGGGGGCGGCCACCGCCCCGGCGATGACGCCGCGGCGCGCGCCCATGGCGATCTGTCGCTTAAGCGGCAGGTCCCTCGCGTCCAGGGCGGTGACGCCCAGTGTGCAGGCGAGGGTCACCCCCGCGATGACCCAGATCGCCGCCAGCGCCGAGAGGTTCAGCCAGGGGTGCCCCATCCCCTCGAGCGCCGGGCCGAGCAGGACGGCGGGCACCTCCTGCCACGCCGTCCCCGTCTTCTCGGGGAGCGCCTCCCACGCGAGGATGAACAGCTCGAACATCATCAAAGTGACGACCGTGACGAGCACGCGCGACGGCCCCAGCGATTCCACGTGCCCGTGCTTGATGACGTCGCGAAAATATTCGATGACGAACGACGCGAGGGCCGCCACCCCCAGGACCAGCAGAAAGACCCAGCCCCTCGGCTGCTCCACCTTCTCCTGCACCAGCAGGAAAATGCAGAACCCGCTCAGCACCCCCAGCGCCC
>JAQGHH010000421.1 GCA_028288945.1 Phycisphaerales bacterium | reverse complement strand
GTGCGGCGGAAGCCCAGGCGGAGGATCGCCGGGGCGGCGAACACGCCGCTGGTGGCCCAGGTGAGCATGACCGGCGTGACCACCGCAGCGGCCGCCCCCGCCCCGCCGCCGTGCGCGCCCTGAACGTACAGCGGCACGTACGTGTCGAGGCTCAGGAATCCCACGCCCAACAGTCCGCTGGCCAGTAGCGACGGCCCGATCGCCCGCTTCACCATCAAGTCCGGCGGCAAAATCGGGTTCGCGGCTTTCCGCTCGATCATCACGAACAACAGGGTTGCAATCACCGCGACCGCCCCGAGAATCGCGCACGCCGGCCCCGGCCATCCGCCGGGCCCCAGGCCCGAGACCAGCGCCAACGCGGCGGTACACGCCCCCGCAAGCATCAGCACGCCCGGCAGATCGAGGTCGGTCGAGTGCGGCTTCTCGCGGTCATGATATTTCCACATCAGCACGGCCAGCCCCAGCGCCCCCAGCGGCAGATTGATGTAAAAAACCGACCGCCAGCCAAACGCTTTCACCAGCCCCGCCCCAAGCATCGGCCCGCCCAGCGCCGCCGCCCCCCACACCGCGCTGAAGTAGCCCTGCACCTTGGGCCGCTCATGTATTGTGAAAATATCACCGGCGATCGTCAGCACCACCGGCATGATCCCGCCCGCCCCCAGCCCCTGAAGCCCGCGGAAGATGATGAGCTGAAGGATGCTGTGCGATGCCGCGGCCAGGACGGAGGCGACGCAGAACAGCGTGATGGAAAAAACGATGACCTTCTTGCGCCCCAGCACGTCCGCCAGCCGCCCGTACAGCGGCATCGAGACGGTACACGCCAAAAGGTAAATGGACGCGACCCACGAATAATGCTCGAGCCCCTTGAGGTCCCCGATGATGGTGGGCATGGCCGTGCTGGTGACGGTCTGCTCCATCGAGGCCAGAACCATCACCGTCATCAGCGCCGCCACGACGTAGCGACGATCGAGCGCCGGTTTGGAATGAAGCCCTTTTTCCAGCCGCTCCGGTACGCCCGGCCCGGATGATAAAATGACCTCTGCCGGGCCGGAAGTTCCTGCCGCTTGCGAATCAGAATGCATTGTTACAACAACCCTCATCCTCCCCATACCGCCGGGGACGGCGAGTTCAACGGTAGGCGCAAACACCCCGCCGGTAAACCCGGGCATAAGATGATTAATGCGAGCGATGCAACTGCAGCACATCGCCCCGATCGAATCGTCGCCGCTGCGCGACGTGGAGCTGCCCGATCCCTTACCCGCCATCGGCGAGCTGCGCCTCCGCGTGAAATGCTGCGCCATCTGCCGGACCGATCTGCACGTGATCGAGGGGGATCTCCCGACGGCCAAACTCCCGATCATCCCCGGACACCAGGTCGTCGGAATCGTCGACGCCCTCGGCCCCGGCTGCACCCGCTTCAAGCCCGGCGACCGCGCGGGCATCGCCTGGCTCCGCCATACTGATGGCGTTTGCAAGTATTGCACGAGCGGCCGCGAAAACCTCTGTCCCGATTCCCGCTACACCGGCTACCACGCCGACGGCGGCTACGCCCAGTACGCCCTCGTGCCCGAAGATTTCGCCTACACGATCCCCGATGTCTATAGCGACGTCGAGGCCGCCCCGCTGCTGTGCGCCGGGATCATCGGGTATCGCGCCATGCTGCGCAGCGGGATCCGCCCCGGCGGGAAGCTCGCGCTCTACGGGTTCGGCTCATCCGCCCACGTCGTCCTGCAACTCGCCCGCCGACGTGGGTGCGAGGTTTATGTCGTCACGCGGGGAGAAAGCCACCGCCAGTTCGCCCGCGATCTGGGCGCGGCGTGGGTCGGCGCGAACGCCGCGGACATGCCGGCGAAGGCCGACGCCGCGATCCTGTTCGCCCCCGCCGGTACGCTCGTGCCCCCCGCCCTCGCCGCCCTCGATCGCGGCGGAGCGCTCGCGCTGGCCGGCATCCACATGTCCCCGATCCCCCCGCTCGATTACGACACCTATCTCTTCCAGGAACGCGACATCCACCCCGTCACCGCCAACACCCGCGCCGACGGCCGCGACCTCCTCGCCGAAGCCGCCCGCGTCCCGGTGCGGCCGCATGCCGTGACGTATCCGCTCGGTGAAGCCAACCGCGCGCTGCAAGACATGAAGACGGACCGCATCGATGGGACGGGAGTGCTGATTGTGGATGGCGCGTGAGGATGCGGACGCGGAAGACAGAGTCAGCAGAAAATGAACGCCAAGACGCCAAGGACGCCAAGGTAGGAAGCGCCAAGAAATGCGGGGAAGGTTAAACGGATTTGTCGTCGTGATACGACGAATGCCTTCGATCCCCTCTCCCTCGTACGCGGGGGAGAGGGATAGGGTGAGGGGCGGAATGTCGAATTGCGCTTTCATTGCAGAGGAGCGTGGGGCGTAGTGTAGGGCGTATTTTAGTACGCGTTTTCCGGTTCAACGGGGGAAAACGCGTACTAAAGTACGCCCTACGCCCCCCATGCTTCCTACACCGTTTCATGTAATTCGCAGCACGCTCCCCCTCGCCCCTGCCCTCTCCCCCCAAGTACGAGGGAGAGGGAGTAGCAACGCATTCTGAAGCGCGTCTTCCTCAATCGCATGCACTCTCCGCGTTTCCTACCTCTGCGCCTCAGCGTCTCTGCGTTCATTCCTCCCCCCGCTACAGATCGCCGCCCACGATTTGCGTTTTCCCCGCTTTCCCCCTTCAATTCCACTTAATGCCCACCGCCCTCGCCCCCGCGGAAACGCCCGCCGACCGTTTGTTGTTCGCCAGGATCGCCTGGCGGCTGTTGCCGTTTCTATTTGTGCTGTACGTCGTCTCCTACCTCGACCGCGTGAACGTCAGCTTCGCCGGGTTGCAGATGAAGCATGACCTGGCCGCGAGCGGTTTTGGCGACGCCGTCTACGGCATCGGCGGCGGCATCTTTTTCCTCGGCTACTTCCTCTTCGAGATCCCCAGCAACCTGATCCTCGAGCGCGTCGGCGCGCGGGCGTGGATCTGCCGGATCATGCTCACGTGGGGCGTCATCTCCGCCTGCATGATGTTCGTGCGCGGGCCGAAAAGTTTCTACGCGCTACGGTTTTTGCTCGGCCTTGCCGAAGCCGGCTTCTTCCCCGGCGTGATCCTCTACCTGACCTACTGGTTCCCCGCGACCCGCCGGGCGCGGGCGGTGGCGCTTTTCATGACCGCGACCGCCGCGTCGGGCGTCGTCGGGTCGCTCATCTCTTACAAACTCCTGGGCCTCGAAGGCCGCGGCCATCTGCACGGCTGGCAATGGTTATTTCTGCTCGAAGGATTGCCGGCGATTTTGCTCGGCATCGTCGTCGTGCTCGTACTACCCAACGGCCCGCATGACGCGCGGTGGCTGGATGATGCCGAGCGCAGTCGGCTCGCCGAGTTGCTCGCGCGGGAGAACGACGGCGCGGCGCATCACCGCGCGACCGATCTAGCAGCGTCGCTGCGGCACGGGCGTGTGTGGCTGCTCACGGGGATTTATTTCTGCATCGCACTGGGACTGTATTGCGTGAGCCTTTGGGTGCCGGAGCTGATCAAGCAGGCATGGCCCGGCCACTCGACGCAGCAGGTGGTGCTGATGACCGCGATCCCCTACGGCGCAGCCGCGATGGGCATGGTGCTGGTCGCGCTGCACTCCGACCGCACGGGCGAAAGGCAGCGGCACGTTGCCGGGTCGCTGTTCGTGGGGGCCGCTGGCGCTGCCGTCAGTGCGATCGTCCAACACAACCCCGCGATCGCGGTGGCGGCGTTGTCGGTGGCCGCGCTGGGAATCTGGAGCGCCTTCGGCCCCTTCTGGAGCATGCCGTCCGCATTTCTCGCCGGAACCGGCGCGGCCGCGGGGATCGCGCTGGTCAATTCGGTGGGCAACCTGGGCGGGTTCGTCGGGCCGTCGCTGTTCGGCCTGATCAAACAACACACCGGCGGATTCGCCGGCGCGCTGTTCACCCTGTCCGCCGTCCTCGCGGCGGGCGGGGTATTGGTGCTACAGGTGAAGTTGCCGCGGGCGA
>JAQGHH010000460.1 GCA_028288945.1 Phycisphaerales bacterium | reverse complement strand
GATGTATTTCCTGTCACGGTTCACTCATCACTCGTCACACCTGGCGAGACCCGCGCACTGAGGTTCAGAGATGTTCGATATTCTCGACATGGGCGCAAGCGGGTTGCAGGCACAGCGCACGCGCCTCGACACGATCGCCGGGAACATCCTTCACGCCAACACCACGCGCAACGAGCGGGGTGAGAAGGTGCCCTATCGACGGCGGTTCGTGGTGTTCGCGCCCGGCAGGGCGGACGACCCGAGCAAGCCGGGCGTCCACGTTTCGCAAGTGGGGCTTGACGATTCCGCCCCGCTCAAAAAGTTTGAACCCGGCCACCCGGACGCCGACGTTGACGGCTACGTGAAATACCCGAACATCGACACGGCCACCGAATACGTCAACTCCATCGAAGCCACCCGCGCCTATGAAGCGAATATCACGATGATGGAAGTCAGCAAGCAGATGTTTAATTCGAGTTTGAGGCTAATTGCGTGAAAAGTGCTGGGTTCTGAGTGCTGAGTCCATCTGACTCCTTACTCAGCACTCAGCACTCAGCACTCTCATGATTAATGGCATCGACAACAACCTCAGCATAGGCAACGCGGCCGGCATCGGCGGCGCGGGCGGTGTAAAGGCCGGCGGAGGCGCGGGCGGGGCGAGCTTTGCCGACACGCTCAAGAAAAGCATCGACGAGGTATCCCGCCTGCAGCAGGACGCGAGCAAGGCGGTCGACGACGTCGCAACGGGCAAGACCGAAGACGTTGACGGCGTCATGACCGCCGTCGAAAAGTCAGACTTGGCATTCAAGACTCTCCTCGCTATACGTACCAAACTCATGGACGCGTACGACGAGATCAAGGGAATGCCGATTTAGGGAAGTGCTGAGTGAAAAGTGCTGAGTGCTGAGAACAAGCAATGACGCGGTTTGCCAGTGCTCAGCACTCAGCACTTTAGACTCAGCACTTGTTTTCCGGACGGGCATGGATGCCCGTGCGAATCTTTCGGACCGTGAGGCTCAGCCAAGGAGGGCTGATTCATGGACCTTTTTAAAGCGCAGATCGACCGTATTCAGAAGCAGTTGGCCGGGCTCACGCCCAGCCAGAGGATGCTTACCGCCGCCCTCGTGGCCATCATGGTCATGACGCTGGTCTGGTGGGGGCGCTATGCGGGCGAGCCGGAGATGGAGGCACTGCTCCCGCAGGCGGTCTCCCCCGACGAACTGCCGCGCGTGCTGTTGGAGCTGGACGGCAAGAACATCAAGCACACGATGTCCGGCGACCGGCTGCTCGTGCCGGCCGACCGCAAGCTCGAGGCCCTCGCCGGCCTCATGTACTCCCACGCCCTGCCCCGCAATGCGAAGGAAGGCTTTGATGAAGTCCTCAAGAACATCAACCCGCTTTCATCACAGAGCAGCAACGACGCGATCTGGAACAAGGCCAAGGAGAGAATGGCCTCGCAGCTCATCCGGGACTTCCCTGGCGTGGGAGATGCGCAGGTCATACTCGACCCGCACCACGAGGTGCGCATCGTCGGCGGAGTCGACTCGTCGGCGACTGTAAGCATTTCGATGCAGGCCGGCGGCAAATCCACGCCGCAACTGGTCGACGCCGCGGCCGACGTGGTGCAAGGCGCCATGTCAACCTTGCAGCGCCGCAACATCAAAGTGATCGTGAACGGGACGCCCCGCCGCCCGCACCTGGAGACCGACACCGCCAGCGATCCGGGCGATCAACTGGAAGCGATTAAGGCCGCCGAGACGCGCCTGGAAGACAAAGTCCGGGCCCAGTTCCACTACATCCAGGGGATGACGATCTCGGTGACCGTCCATTTGAACACGAGCCGCGAGCACCTCAACTCCACCACCTACGACGCCAAAGGCGTCGTCTCCAAGGAAACCGAGATCAAGCAGAAGTCCGAGGAGAACAGCGCCCCGATCACCAACAGCGGCGAGCCGGGCGTCGCCTCCAACCTCAACGCCCCCGGCCCCAACACCGGCCTTTCGCTGACCGGCGGAAACGGGAATGCCGGGGGCGGCAGCACCCACGAGGAGACCGAAACCAAGATTCAAAACGCGATCCCGAAGACGGACATCGATCGCATCACGCCCGGAGGCGATTCGACACCGGTCTCCGCGGCCGTAAGCATTCCGCTTTCTTACTTCGCCACCATTTACAGCAATGAAAACCCAACCGTGAAGAACCCGACTGAAACCCAGATGCGCGACCTGATTGCCAGTAAGCTCCCGGAAATGCGTAAGCAGGTGGTGTCGTGCATCGGGCTGAAGGCGGACACGGACGTGGCGATCGAGACGTACCTGGACCCCGCGCCCCTCGCGGAGGCCGCGGCCCCTGCGGTTGCCGCCGGGTTGTCGGTGTCGATGCTGGCGGGCGGGCACGTGAAGGAGATCGTGCTGGCCGGCCTGGCGATGGTGAGCCTGTTCATGGTCTCGATGGTGGTGAGAAAGGGCGCCCCCGCCCCCGCGATGGCCGCGGCCATGCCCACCCTCGCGATGCCGGCCCCCGTCCTCACCTCCGGCGAAATGCTCGCCGGCGAAGCCGGCGGCGGCGACTCGCTCCTGGACGCCGTCGAGCTCGACGAAGACGCCGTCCGCGCCCAACAGATGCTCGACCAGGTCACCACCATGGTGAAGGAAAACCCGGAAAGCGCGGCGACCCTCGTCAAACGCTGGCTCAACCGATCGTAGGAAAGTACTGAGTCCTGAGTGCTGAGGAAGAAACGAACCGAAAGAAAACGCGATCGACAGCCGCTGTTTCCTTCATTCATTTCTCCTCCGACTCAGCACTCAGCACTCAGCACTTATATGGCTTCAGACCTCTCAGGTGTTCGCAAGGCGGCTGTTCTCCTGCTTTCTTTGAGCCAGGATGAGGCTTCGGAGATTCTCAAGCGGCTTCCGCCCGAGGCGGTGGAGGAAGTCAGCCGGGAGATCGCAAGCCTCGGCGAAATCCCCACGTCCACCCGCGGCCAGGTCTTCGGCGAGTTCTACGGACTTGCGCTGGCCAACACCTACGCCTCCGAAGGCGGCCTGGAATACGCCAAATCGCTGCTACGAAAAAGCCTCAGCGAGGCGGATGCTGGCCGGATCATCAAGCAGGTGACTCAGCAGGTGCAGACCACGCCGTTCTCCTTCCTCCAGAAGGCAGAGAGCGAAAACCTCCTCACGTTCATCCAGGACGAGCACCCGCAGACGATCGCGCTGATCCTCGCGCATCTGCCGGCCCAGAAGGCGTCGGAAATCCTCGTCGGCCTGCCGAGCCAGAAGCAGATCGAGGTCGTCAAGCGCGTCGCCAACATGGAGCAGACCAACCCCGAGGTCATCAAGGAGGTCGAGCGCGGCCTCGAGCATCGGCTGTCGGACATCGTGAGCCAGACCTTCGAGAAGGCGGGCGGCGTGGACACCGTCGCCGAGATCCTCAACCTCGCCGACCGCTCGACGGAAAAGGGGATCATGGAAGGGCTGGAAGCCGAGGACCCGGATCTGGTCGAGCAGATCCGCCGGCTTATGTTCGTCTTCGAGGACATTTTGCTGGTGAACGACAAGGGCATCCAGTCGGTGCTCAAGGAAGTGGACAACGAGGAGCTGTCGCTGGCCCTGAAGACCGCGAGCCAGGAACTGAAGGACAAGATCTTCAAAAACATGTCCGAGCGCGCCGCGCAACTCATCGCCGAAGACATGCAGTACATGGGCCCCGTGCGGGTGAGCGACGTGGAATCGGCCCAGCAGAAGATCGTGGACATCGTCCGCCGGCTGGAAGACGCGGGAGAAATCATCATCGCCGGCCGCGGCGGCGAAAAAGAAATGGTGGTGTGAGCCGAGCCAGTTGCGAATTCCGACGGGAAGACTCTGCCGCGAAGGCGCGAAGAGTCGAAGAAGCGCGAAGTGGTGCAATGAAATTGAATGTGACCTGAGCGACCTGCCAACCGCATCGGTCCACATAGGCTAGACTGCTCTTCGCATTTCCTGACCTTGCTTCGTCCCTTCGCGCCTTCGCGGCAAGTCTTGCTTCTTGGATTTGAAAATCGCGTTCGTTTCGTGAGTAACAATGGGTTTGATCAAGTCCTCGCAAGTTCCCGCCTCGGCTTCGCCTTTTTCGATGCGCGACATCGAGAACCAGGCGCGGTCGATCCTTTTGCAGGCCCGGCAGCAGGCGGGGCAACTGCTTGCTGCGGCTCAGGCGGAGGGGGACCAACTCAAGGAAGCCGCCCGGGCGGAAGGGGACGCGCAGGGCCAGCGCGAGGGATTGGCGCGTGGATTGGAACAAGGAAAGAAGGCCGGACATCAGCAGGCGCTCGAGGAATACCGCGCGGAGTTCCAGCAGGGAGTCGCGGCGCTGACCCGGGCCGCGGGGGCGATCGACGCGCAGCGCAACGAGCTTGAAGCGACCGCACTCCAGGACGTCGTGCGGCTGGCCATCGCCGTCGCCCAGCGCGTCACCAAACGGCAAGGTCTCATCGATCCGCAGGCGCTCGTCGCCAACCTCGAAGAAGCGATGAAGCTCGTCATGCAACATTCGGATTTGCGCATTGCCATTCATCCCACGCAGCGAAAGACGCTCGACGCGGCGCTTCCCCAGCTCAAACTGGCGTGGCCCGGGCTCAAGCATGTGGAGATCATCGACGACGCGGCGTTGTCGCCCGGCGGATGCCGAATCTTTACACGCCAGGGGCAGATCGACGCCGATCTGGGCGTGCAGCTCGATCGCGTCGTTTGCGACCTGCTGCCGGGCCACGGCGAGGAGGCGACATGAGCGTGCTCGAAGCTCATCTCGATGCCGTCGATGGCTCGATGCCCTTTCGCGTGGTCGGTCAGGTGGCGGCAGTGACGGGAATGACGGTCGAAGCCGCCGACCTCACGCTGCCGCTGGGAAGCCTGTGCCGGATCGACAGTTTCGGCGGCAAGAGCAGCAACGCCGAGGTGATCGGCTTTCGCGCCGACCGCACGTTGCTGATGCCGCTGACCAACACCGCGGGCGTTTCCCGCGGCGACAAGATCGAAAACATCGCCTCCGCCCCGCGCATCTGGTGCTCCGAGCAACTGCTCGGCCGCGTGATAAACGGTTTTGGAAAGCCGATCGACGGCAAGGGGCCGTTGCGGCTGGGAGAATCCCGCCGGATCGACAACCGCAGCCCCGCGCCGATGGACCGCGAGAACATTCGCCAGCCGATCGCCACGAGTATCCGCGCGATCGACGGCCTGCACACCTGCGGCCTGGGCCAGCGCATGGGCATTTTCTCGGGGCCGGGCGTCGGCAAGAGCATGCTCATGTCGATGATCGCGAAGAACACCAGCGCCGACATTTCGGTGATCGCCCTCATCGGCGAGCGCGGCCGCGAGGTTCAGGAGTTCCTGCACACGAGCCTCGACCCGGGGGCGCTGGCGCGGTGCGTCGTGATCGTGGCCACCGCCGAGGAAGCGCCGCTGCTGCGCGTGCGGGCGGCGAAGGTGGCGTGCACGGTTTCGGAATATTTCCGCGACCGCGGCAAGCACGTCCTGCTCTTGATGGACTCGCTGACGCGCCTGTGCCACGCCCAGCGCCAGATCGGCCTGTCAGCTCATGAGCCGCCGGCCACCAAAGGTTTTCCGCCCAGCGTGTTCGCGCTGTTGCCGGAGATCCTCGAGCGCGCGGGCAGGACTGCCGCGGGATCGGTCACCGGGTTTTACACGGTTTTGGTCGAGGGGGACGATTTCAATGAGCCGATCCCGGACGCGGTCAAAGGCATCACGGACGGGCACCTGTGGCTGAGCCGTGCGCTGGCCAACCGCGGGCATTACCCGGCGATCGACGTGCTTCAGAGCATCAGCCGCGTTCGCGGAGACGTGGCGACCGTGGACCATCTCCGCGCGGCCAGGCGCGTGTTGGCGCTGACGGCGGTGTATCACGACATCGAAGACTTGGTGAACATCGGCGCGTACATGCCGGGGATGAACGCGGAATTCGACCTCGCGGTGCAGATGCGGCCGCACATTCTCCAGTTCCTCCAACAGGAGCCGACCGCGCCGTGCCCGCTGGAACAATCGCGCCAGCACGCGATGAACCTGCTGGCGACGATCGAAACGCTCGAAAGAAATCTCCGCGCACAGGCCCAGGCGAAAGCCGCGGCGGTTCGGAAGGCCTCTCCAGTTCCCTCCCCCTCCTAGGGAGAAAGTTAGGGTGAGGGTGGAGACGCACGTGTTACGGACCGCGCATTTCGCGACGCAATTTCCCGTAGGGTGGGCGTACTCGCCCACCATGCGGATCGCGGATACGTGGTGGGCGAGTACGCCCACCCTACGGGGCCCGGCAGCGCGATTTGCAAAATAGCGGTCATTGTTGACCCGCGATTCACCCTCACCCCGGCCCCTCTCCCTGGGAGGGAGAGGGAGTAGGAAGATATGCCGAAATTCGACTTCCCCCTCGAAGGCGTGCTCCGGCACCGCAAGCATGTGGAGCAGGAGAAGCAGCGCGATCTTGCCCGGCTTCAGAACGACATGCGGCAGGCGCAGGATGCGCTGCGCGAGCTGTCGCAGACCGTGCAGGGGAACGTGAGCGACGTGCGCGATAATCGCCTGCTCGGCCGGCTCGATCTGGGGTTTCTTGCGGCACATCGCCGATACATGGCGGCAGTGCAGCGCAAAGGCGTTGCGATGGTGCAGCGGATGAATCTGCTCCAGCGCGATATCGATCAGGCGCAAACGGCGCTGGCCGAAGCGGCCAAGCAGCAAAAGATCATGGAAAAGCTCCGGGAGAAACAGAAGGACCGATGGACGGCCGACCTGGAACGTAAGGAAGCCGCGGATTTGGACGAAGTGAGCATGCGGATGGCGGCGTGGAATCATGACGGGACGGACGCCCGCGAGCCGCGCACGGTGTGACGATCGTAGGGCAGGCACTCCATGAAAAAGCTCTGGGACATTCTCGTGCTCATGCTGGCGATCAATTTTCTGGCCGCGGCGGGGGGCGTCGCGTGGCTGTACCAGACGGGAAAGCTGGACCGCAAAAAGGTGGCCGCGATTAAGGAAATGCTTTTCCCGCCTGCCCAGGCTCCGGGGCCAGCCACGCAGCCCGCCGGGCCCGAAGGACCGGCCGCGCCGTCGCAGCGGCTCGAGGAATTGCTGGCAAAGCGCACGGGGCGGTCGGCGACGGAGCAGGTGGAATTCCTTCGCCAGACCTTTGACGCGACCGCGGCGCAGCTCGACCAGCGCGAGCGCGTGGTGGGGGAGCTGGAGCGACAGGTTGCCTCGGGGAACCGCAAACTGGTTGAGGATCGCAAAGGGCTCGACGCCGACCGTAAGCGGTTGGCCGAGCAGGAGCGGCTGGCCGAACGGCTGGCCGTGGACAAAGGTTTTCAGGACACCCTCACGCTCTACAACACCATGCCCGCCAAGCAGGTGAAGTCGCTGTTCATGACGATGGACGAGCAGGGGGCGGCCGAGTACCTCGACGCCATGCAGCCGCGTACCGCGGCGCGGATCGTCAAGGAATTTAAGACCCCGGAAGAAACCGAGCGGGTGAAGCGCGTCCTGGACAAGATGCGCCACCCGCCCGCCGTCGCCTCGGCGGCGGGAGGCCCGACGACCCGGGAAGGCAAGGAATAACGAATGCCCACAGCAATGCAGAACCTGTTTGGAATCAGCACTTCACCGGCCCCGGCGCGAAAGGCGGCGGTGCCCTCCAAGCCCAGCCCGTCTTCTCGATTTGAAAGCATTCTCGACGATGCGCGCCCCAAGCAGGCGGCCTCTGACCCCAACCCCGACCCCGTGAAACTCAAGACGGCGGACAAACCAGCTGATGGGAAAAAGGCGACGAAGGAAGTAAAGGACGCCGGCCAATCCCGTGTTAAACGACAATCCCGGCGCACAGCGCACGGCAAGGATTCGCAGAACGCGGAGTCGACGCCGGAACAAACCGAAACCTCTCCGGCTTCAGAAAAACCGACGCCTGATTCGACGGAAGAGGACCCGAAGCAGAAGGCGGACGAGCACGCCGGGCATGCGAAGGTCGAAGAGCCGCCGCAGGCTGTCGTTGCGCCGGTGCCGGTTGTCGTTACGCAGGCACCGCCGAGCGCTCCGGTGAAGCATGCCGCGTCTGACGGCGACACGCAAAAGGCCGGCGTGGAGGCGCAAAAGAAAGGCCCGGATTCACCGACGCGCGGCATCGTCCGCCCGCTCCAAGTTGACGCCGCGAACAAACCGGCGGCGGCCGCCAAAGACGGCAAAGCGGAAGGCGCAAAGCCCGGCGAACCGGTCCCGCCTCAGGCTTCCGCCGCGACACCGGTGGATCCCGCGGCCATCGCCCAGGCGGCCCCCGCGCCCGTGTTTTTATCTGATGCGCCCGTCGCACCTCGTGCGGCAAAGGAAGGTGCGCAGGTCGTCACGGCGGCTGATCCTACCGCCGCCCTCGCGGCGAACGCCGTCGCGAATCTCGGCACGGATGCGGACGATTTTCTTGCCCCGATTGGCGCGGCCGGCGATGCCGGTCCGGCGCCGGCCGGAGGCACCGACGCGGACAGGTCCGCAGTCCGGGCGTTTTCCGATTTGCTGGCATCCGCCCAGGGTGTTGACGGATCGCCGACCAAAGCCGATGGGCAGGCGGCGCACGTCGTTGCGACGCAGCAGCCGCCAGCGCCTCGCGAGGCGCAGTTCGCCGACGCCAACCATCCGCAGATCGTCTCAGGCGTGCACGGGCAATTGCTTCCCAACGGCGGCTCCATGCAACTCCGCCTCGACCCGCCCGAACTCGGCGCGCTTCACGTCACCGTGCAGATGCGCGACGGCGCGATGACCGCGTCCTTCGAAACCTCCAACGACCAGGCCACCCGGCTCCTGACGCACAGCCTCGGGCAACTGAAGACCGCGTTGGAATCGCAGGGCGTGAGCGTCGAGAAGCTTCACGTCGAGCAATCGTCGCGGGATCAGAAATCCAACGGCGAAGGCCGCCAGCCCCAGGATCAAAGCCCCACCGACCATCCCGCGCAGCAGGAGCAACAGCGCCGCGAAATGCTCCGCCGCATGTGGCGGCGGTTGAGCGGCGGCCAGGACCCGCTCGATTTGGTCGCCTAGACGCGGAGCCCGCTGGGGAGTCGATGTTCCTGGGCGAATCGCGCCGATTTCGCCGGCCGCCCGCGCAGATTTTTCCCTCCGCCAGATTACCGCAATCGATTTTTAATGGCGGGGTTTTTTAGCGGCCGAAGGTCAGAACTATGACCACTGCACCGATCAACAACACGACTTCCAGTCCGAATCAGCTGCAGAACACGAAGTTCAACCTGAAGCCGCAGGACTTCATCAACATGATGGTCACCCAGCTCCAGCACCAAGACCCCACGCAGCCGGCGTCCAACTCGGAGCTGCTTTCGCAGATGAGCAACATCGGACAGCTCGAGTCCTCGACGCAGCTGCAGACTTCGCTCGCGAGCATGACCCTACAGAACTCCATCGGGGCGGCGTCCTCGCTCATCGGCAAGTCTGTGAAGGGCCTCGACGTCAACAACAACCCGATCAAGGGCCTGGTCAACTCCGTGCAGGTGCAGAACAACGGCGTCGCCCTCCAGCTCGACAACGGGCAGAGCCTCGACCTCGCCCGCGTCACTGACATCGGCGCGGCCCCGGGGCCGGCGCAGGCCGGGAGCGCCACCAGCGCAAGTTAAGCATCGGGCGGCGCGGAGGCGCACGCGGTCGGTGGCAGCCTGTGAAGGTCGGAGACCTCATCGGCGGCGCAACGGATCGGAATCGTCATGGCACTGACCAGCACTCTCTTCACCGGCCTCTCCGGTCTGGACGTCAACCAGACCCGGATGAACGTGGTCGGCAACAACATCGCCAACGTCAACACGGTCGCCTTCAAGAGCAGCCGGGCCTTGTTCACGCCGCAGTTCTACGTGACGGATGCGGGCGGGTCTCCCCCGGACGGGAACTTCGGCGGCACGAACCCCAGCCAGCGCGGCCTCGGGGCGACGGTGGCCTCCATCGAGAAAAACTTCACCTCCGGCTCGATCGAGCCGACCGGCCACGCCACCGACATGGCCATCGACGGCAACGGATTCTTCATTACCAAGAGCCCCTCCGGCCAGTTCTACACGCGCGACGGGTCGTTCTCGCTCAACTCCGCCAATCAGCTCGTGTCGACCAGCGGCGCATTCGTCCAGGGTTATGGCGTTGACGCCGCCGCCAACGTCATCCCCGGTCAACTGACGAACATCACGATTCCACTGGGTACCAGCACGATCGCCCGCGCGACGCAGAACGTGGCGATGCAGGGAAACCTGAACGCGGCGGGGCAACTGCCCACCGGCGTCAGCATCCTTACGAGCCAGCCCCTCACCACCGTGGGCGGTGCGGCCGCGCCGGCCGCCACCACGCTGCTCACGCAGCTCGCCGCCACGTCCGCGCCGGGCACCGCGCTGATCAACGCCGGCGACGTGTACACGCTCAAGGGGACGAAGGGTGGGCGCACGCTTGCGTCTTCGACGTTCACCGTCACGGCCACCAGCACTGTGAGCGACCTGACGGCCTTCTACCAGCAGGGTCTCGGCATCGACACCGGGGTGCCGGCCAGCACCAACCCGAACATCCCCGCGCCCGGCGCGTCGATTCAAGTCGATGCCGCCAACCCCAACAGCGCCATGCTTGTCCTCACCGGCAATCAAGGGAAGGACAACGCGCTGCAGCTCACGGGCAGCGCGTTCACAAATCAGGTCGGCACGGCTCCCTTCGTTTTTGCCGACGGCATCGACGCCGGGGGTATCAAGAGCAACCCTTCGGGCGAGAGCGTGCACACGAGCTTCGTCGCCTACGACTCGCTGGGCACCCCGATCAGTGTCGATATGACCGCCAGTCTCGAATCCAAGGCCAGCACCGGCAACGTCTGGCGCTTTTTCGCCACCAGCGGCGACAGCAAAGCGGGCGGCCAGGTCATCGGCGACGGCACCCTCACCTTCGACGGCAACGGCAAGTTGGTGACGAGCACCGGCACGACCATCGCCGTCGACCGTTCCGGCACCGGCTCGGCGACGCCCCTGTCCGTCAAAGTGGATTTCGGCAAGATGACTGAACTGACGGGAGACAGCTCGACGCTCGTCATGACCAAGCAGGACGGCTCGGCGTTGGGGACGCTTAATTCATTCTCAGTCGGCGCGGACGGCACGATCACGGGCGCGTATTCCAACGGCCTGACCCGCACGCTCGGCCAGGTGGCGATGGCGAACTTCGCCAACCCGCAGGGCCTGGACGACAAGGGGGGCAACGTCTTCGGGCAAGGCGCAAACAGCGGGGTCGCCGTCATCTCCAGCCCGCTTTCGCTGGGTAACGGCGCGCTCCGCGCCGGGGCGCTGGAACTGAGCAACGTCGATCTTTCGACCGAATTCACGAACATGATTATCGCATCGACCGGATTCTCGGCGTCCAGCCGGGTGATCAGCACGAGCAACCAGTTGATCCAGGAGCTGTTGAACTCCAGCCGGTAACGAAACAAAGCGGTTTGGCACGGAGGCCGGCCGCACGATTCCAGCCCTCGCGGCAGGTGTTTATTCTGCTGTCGCGGGGGCGTTAAAAAGGAAGTTGCCAGTTGCCGGTTGTCAGTTGCCAGTGAATGCAAGGAAAACACCGGACTTCTTCTTCAGTGGCAACTGGCAACCGACAACTGGCAACTGCTCAATCGGAGGATCCGATGATCGCATTGACGCGTCTGAACGGGCAGCAGTTTGTGATGAACGCCGAGAAGATCCGGTACATCGAGTCTACGCCGGACACGGTGGTCTGCTCGGACACCGGAGAGAAGATGATGGTGAAGGAGACGCTGCAAGAAGTCATGCGGCGTGCCATTGACTACGCCCGCGCCATCCGCCGGCCCGTCACCGAATAGGTGGCGGCCGCATTTTAGACCATTCACACCGAACGCCCGGCCATTGCGGGGGCGCGCTAACTCTGCGCCGGCCCATTCCGTCTCATTGAGTGCACTCCGTTTTCCGATAGTACGAGTAGTGAGGGCGCGCGCCGCCGGGGTTACCGGACGGCACGCTGTCGGAACGGAGCATTGCCATGTCCGAGAAAGCGGAAAAGAAGCCCGAAGCCTCGCCGGCCGGTGCGGCGGGGGATAAGAAAGCCGCCAAGGGCGGCGGGTTGATGACCAAACTGCCCGTGCTCTTGGGCGGGGTCATGATCATCGAGGCCGTCGTCCTGTTCGCGGGCTTCAAGTTCCTCGGGGGCGGCACGCCGCACTCCGCCAATGGGGCCGAACTCGCTTCCGGTCACGAAGAAAAGGGCAAGGAAGGGGAAGGCGCCGCCGCCGCGGTCGATAAGAAATCGCAGGTCGAGGTCCAGGTCGTGGATTTCCGCTCCCCGAACAAGCAGAGCGGGCATACGTATTTGTACGATGTCAGTATCGTGGCCGTCACCAAGGCGCAGTTCGAAGAGCAGGTGAAAAAGAAGATCACGGACCGGGGGGCCTTGATTCGCGACCGGGTTCGTACGATTATTGCTCAGAGCGATCCGGAAAAACTGGGCGGCGGCTCCGAGCCGGGCCTGGAAACCCTCCGCCGACAGGTCAAGTATCAGCTCGATGAAATCGTCGGCGAAGGAATGATCGACGAAGTGCTGGTGCCCAAGTGCATCCCGTTCCGCACGGATTTCTAGGGACCGCGGCGCACGGCATGAAAATCCGGATTCGCCAGCACGACGCGGGCAGGACGCCCGCCGGCGACCGCATCACCAAGGATGGTGAACCATGGCAGAAGAAGACCCGTCACCCGCCCTCGCACTCGATCCCTCCGCCCTCTCCCCCGAAAACGCACTGAACGATGTCGCCTCCGCCGCTGACGCGGTGGCCGGCGCGGCCGCGGACAGCGCGATCCTCGATTCCGCGTCGATCGACGAGCTGCTCAAGCAGGCCAGCTTCGAAGACCCCTCCGCCGCCGGCAGCGCGACTGTAGCCGCACCGGAGGCCGGCGAGTTCAAGCTCCCCAATTTCCAACAGGTGATCCAGGACGCACAGGTCTCGAGCATCGACCTGCTGCGCGACGTGGAATTAAATGTCAAAATCGAGCTGGGACGGTCGCGAATGCTCGTCGAAGACGTGCTGCGGCTGGCCGAAGGGTCGGTCGTCGAATTGGACAAGCTGGCCGGCGACCCGGTTGACGTTTTCGTAAACGACCGCCTGGTCGCCCGCGGCGAAGTCCTGGTGCTCAACGACAACTTCTGCGTGCGCGTTAATGAAATCGTCGCGGGGGCGAAGGAAGAGGGGCTGTGAACACGCCCGGGCCAATCTACTCGTGTCGTCGGGCATTGATTAGGCGCTCCCTCGCCGCGACGTGCGCGGTCATGGTGTTGCTCGCGGGAATGGTTTCGGCCGCCCCCGGCCCGGTGACGCGCCCGGCGCGCGCCGCCGACGGGGATGCGCTGGCGAACATCCGCGACACCGCGCCGCCCGCGCCGATCCGGTCGCAGACCGATTCGCAGCCCATCCGCCGATCCGGCGCGGATGCCACCGGCGGCACGTCCGCGTCAAAGCCCGGCATGGAACTGCCGCGCGTGGTGGGGGCGTTGGCGGCGGTCATCGCATTGATCTTACTGCTCAAATGGGCCGGCAAAAAACTGCTCCAGCCGCCGGGCGCGGCGAAGACGAGCCGTGCGGTACAAGTGTTGGCCCGGTCGGCGGTGTCGCCCCGGCAGCAGATCCTTCTCGTGATGGTCGGCAAACGTGTGCTGGTGGTTGGCGACAGCGGGGCGCAGATGAACGCGTTGTCGGAAATCACCGACCCGGACGAAGTGGCCGCACTGGTCGGGCAGGTGCAGGGCGAGAAGCCGGACCTCGCCGCACGGGCGTTTGGCGCGATGTTCGGGCGCGCGCGCGCGGGCATCGGCGGGGCGGACGAAACAGAAGAAGTGGAATCGCCGGCCACAGGCGGAGTGTTGCGGCAGTCCCGAGCGACGGGGGGGGCCGACGCAATCGACGCCCATGCCGACGGCGCTGATGCCGTTGATGATCCGGCCGACCCCGAAGAAGCCGTGATCTCCGACACGCGCGAAGAATTAAACGGGCTGATGGAACGAGTGCGCCTGATGTCGCGGCAGCTCCGCAACGGTTAGCGGCGGCGTCCGTTCCCGGATGTGAAATTGACCGGAAATCTCAGGTCTGTAGCGGCTCGGGCATGGATGCCCGTGCCAGTGAATTCTTCGTTTGTATGAAAGTAGGACGCGCGATGAGAACGGATGCTCTCGTCAGTCCGGCCGTACGGTGGGCCTGGCTGCTGCCGGTCGTGTTGCTGTTATCGGCGGCTTCGCCGCTCCGCGCTGACGATAAATCGCCCGCGCCGTCCGCGCTACCGTCGGTCGAGACCAACGAGGTCACCCCGGCGGACGGCCCCCGCGCCGACGCGCCGTTGTCGGGCCCGATGCAGCTTCCGGATTTTTCGAAGCGCGAGACCATTTCCTCCGCGCTCCAGATCGTCGTGCTACTGACGGTGCTTTCGCTCGCGCCGGCGATCCTCATCATGATGACGAGCTTCACGCGCATCGTCATCGTGCTTTCGCTGCTCCGCCAGGCGCTGGGCACGCAGCAGCTCCCGCCCAACCAGGTCCTCATCGGGCTTTCCCTGTTCATGACCTTCCTGGTGATGCGGCCCACCTGGCAGCGTGTGAATAACGAAGCGCTGCGCCCGTATCTCGACGGAAAGATGGATCAGCAGACCGCCTTCTCCAACGCGCAGCAGCCCGTGCGCGAATTTATGATCGGCCAGATTCGCAAAGCCAACAACGAGGAGGACGTGCTGATGTTCACCGGCTTCGCCAACGAGGCGCCCAAGGCCTGGGGCGACGTGAGCACGATGTCGCTGGTGCCCGCGTTCATGCTCAGCGAACTAAAGACCGCGTTCCTGATGGGCTTTAGGGTCTACCTGCCGTTCCTCGTCATCGACATAGTGATCTCGACGGTGTTGATCAGCATGGGCATGATGATGCTGCCCCCTTCACTCATTTCTTTGCCATTTAAACTGCTGTTGTTCGTTTTAGTGGACGGATGGCGCTTGATTACGGCGGGGCTAATGGGTAGTTTTATGTAGTCCGATAATTCTTCCGGCTTTTTGCCCGGGCGCACCACGGATGGGGCGCAACGGGTAATGGATGCGGGCAGCATTCGCCAGCCGGAAGCCGCCTTCGCGATCTTCTTCGCGGAGGGCGGCGACACTCAGGGAAGGGTGTGGGAAAATGTCCATTGACCTAGACGGCGCTACGGAGCTCGTCCGCCAGACTCTCGTGCTGGCGCTGATCGTCTCCGCGCCCATGCTCGTCATCGGGCTCGTGGTCGGCGTCGTCGTCTCCCTCCTTCAGGCCGTCACCCAGATCCAGGAACAAACCCTAACGTTCGTGCCGAAGATCGTCGCCATGATGGCCGCCGCGATTCTGTTGATGCCCTGGATCGGGCATCGGGTGATCGAATACGCGGCGTCGATGTTCTCATTTGCAAATTGATGCGGGGCTGGTTCGCGGGACGCGGTTCGCGGGTTGGTACGGGGCTTATGTTCGAGTGGACATTACAGGTCGTGACGGTGTTCGTGCTGGTCTTCTTCAGACTGGCGGGAATGACGCTGTTCGCGCCGCTGTTCGGCAGCGCGAAGATCCCCCGCCGGGTGAAGCTGCTGCTGGTGCTCGTCCTCGCGTTCGGGATGACCTCCACCGTTAAACGCCCGCCGGTGCTCCCGGTCAGCACCTGGGAACTGGCCGTTGGGATCGGCGGGGAAATGGTGTTCGGGCTGGCGATGGGAATGGTGATGAGCTTCGTGTTCATCGCGGCACAGTGGGGCGGCGAAATCATCGGCCAGCAGATGGGCTTTAACCTCAGCGAGGTGTTCGACCCGCAGTTCGGCTCACAGGGCAGCTTGATCGGCGACGCCTACTTCATGCTGACGCTTGTGGTCTTCCTGGCCGTCGGCGGGCACAGGGCGATGCTGCAGGGCGTGCACGCGAGCTTCGAGGCGCTGCCGCTGCTGTCGGTCGGAATGGACGAGCCGCTGCTGCGGAAACTGGCGGACCTGATGATGGGCGCGACGGTGCTCGCGATTCAGCTCGCGGCTCCGATGCTCGTGACGATGTTGATCGTCGATCTGGTGCTGGGGCTGATCGGCAAGACGATGCCGCAGATGAACGTGATGGCCGCGGGGCTGAGCATGCGGTCGGCGCTGGGGATGCTGGTGCTGATCGTGGGGCTGGGATTGTCGGTGCAGGTGATCCGCGCCTCGGTGCTGGATTCGATAGTGGCAGTGTGGGACGGCTGGACGACGCCCGCCGAGCGGGTGTTGCAATAAGTCATGGCAGAAGACAAGGGCGACAAAACCGAGGCCCCGACCCCGCGCCGCCGACAGGAGGCGCGCGAGCAGGGGAACATCGCCCGCAGTCAGGACCTCACCGCGGCCGTCCTTTTGGTGGCGATGCTATTGCTTCTCAAAACGACCGGGCCGCGGCTGGTGGCCGCGTTACAGGCGCTGGTCGGAAAGATGCTGGGCGCTTCGTCCCTCGGGGACTTCAACGCGACCCACGCGGTCGAAGAAATGGGCCGGGCGCTGGAGAGCGTGGGGCTCGCCATGGCGCCGTTGCTGGCGGGCGTGATGGTCGTCGCGGTGCTGGCGAACATCGCACAGGTGGGCTTCAACCTGAACGTGGCACGGTTGCAGCCCAACCTCGCCGCGTTGAACCCGTTCAAGGGCATCGGCAAAATTTTCGGCGGGGGGCGTCCGGTACAGATGCTGCTGAGCATCACCAAGCTGGTACTCCTGGCACTGGTCGCGTGGTCGGCGGTACACGACCGCATCGTGCAGATCGTCACCGTCCAGCAACTGGCCTTCACGCAGATTTTCCTGCTCGGCGCGGGCGTGGTGTTCTCGATCGCGATGCGGCTGGGCGTGGCGCTGCTGATCCTCGCGATCATCGAGTACGCCTACCAAAAGTGGCGCATCGAGCAGGACCTGAAAATGACCAAGCAGGAGGTCAAGGAAGAGATGCGCCGGATGGACGGCGACCCCAAAATCAAGCAGCGCCGCCGCCAGATCGCGCTGCAGTTGCTCAAGCAAAAGCTCCAGAAGGACGTGCCGACCGCGGACGTGGTGGTGACCAACCCCACGGAGTTCGCGGTCGCGATCAAGTACGACGCGGCCACGATGCACGCCCCCCGCGTGGTGGCCAAAGGGCAGGGGTTGATCGCCCAGCGCATCCGCGAGCTGGCCGTCGCCCACGGAGTCCCGATCCTCGAGCGCAAGCCCCTGGCCCGCGCGCTCTACAAACTGGTCAACGTCGGCCAGGAAGTCCCCGAACAGTTTTACTCGACCATCGCCGAGATTTTGGCTTACGTGTACGAGCTTAGTGGAAAGTTGAGGAATCAAAAAGTTGCATGAAGTTAGTTGCTGGTTGCTGGTAAAGGCCGGCCTTTACCAGCAACCAGCAACTGCTCTCGCAACCAGCAACCAGTCATGACTGCAATCGTCTCCAACCCGATCTTCGCAAAGCTTCATGAGAACCGCGGGCTCTTGTTCCCGGTGGCTCTCATCTGCCTTTTGCTTGTGATCCTGATCCCGCTGCCGCCGTCGATTCTGGACCTGCTGCTGATTTGCAACATCACGCTGTCGGTGATCGTGCTGGTGACGACGGTTTACGTGCAAAGCCCGCTGGA
>JAQGHH010000446.1 GCA_028288945.1 Phycisphaerales bacterium | reverse complement strand
ATGCAACGAAAGTCGCCGGTCGGCGGCGCTGCTCGATTCAGTGTTCCACTTTGACTGACAACTCGTCCCAACAACTGACAACGGACCACTGACAACGGACAAAAAGAATGACCCAATACTACGGCGGATACAACCGCGGCCTCCCCTGGCACTACATCGGTGCGATCGCGATCGCGGTGATCGGGTTCGTCGTCTATTTGACCCACACGAGCGTCAATCCGGTGACGGGCGAGAAACAACACGTGGCGCTGTCGCCGCAGCAGGAGGTGCAACTCGGGCTGCAATCCGCGCCGCGGATGGCGGCGGAGATGGGCGGCGAAGTCGACCCGTCCGACCCGCAGGCGCAGGAAGTGAGCCGGGTCGGGCAGCGCGTCGTGCAGAACAGCGCCGCCGGGCGCGACTCGGCGTACCGGTTTCAGTTCCACCTGCTCCGCGACGACCGCACCGTCAACGCCTTCGCCCTGCCCGGCGGACAGGTCTTCATCACCCGCGGCCTCCTCGACCGGCTTGAAAACGAGGCTGAATTGGCCGGCGTGCTCGGGCATGAATCGGGGCACGTCGTCGGAAGGCACGCGTCCGAGCAGATGGCCAAATCGCAGCTCATGCAACAACTCGTCGCGGCCGTCGCCGTCGCCGCCAGCGACCGCGATCACCCCGGCCGCGGGTACAGCGCCGCGATGATCGCCAACGTCGTCGCGCAGATGAAGAACCTGCAATACACCCGCCACGACGAAACGCAGGCGGACGAATTCGGCCTCCGCTTCATGTCCGAAGCCGGGTACGACCCCAAGGCCATGCTCGACGTGATGAAGATCCTGGAAACCGTCACCCCCAAAACCGGCCGCCAGCCCGAATTCCTCGTCACCCACCCCTACCCCGAGCACCGGATGGAAGACATCCAGGAGTGGCTAAAGCAACACTATCCGAACGGCGTACCGTCCTCCCTGACACAAGGCGCGCTGCTACGCAACGGAGTCCCGGCAGGCGGAAGACCGCCCACGCGCGGGCCGGCGCGCGATACGTGGTGAACGCGCCTTTTCGTGGCATGGGCGCCCCGCCCATGGGTCGAGGTGTTCCGTGACGTTCGATCCGTACTCGGATCGAAGAAGCCCGAGCGCAGCGACGTAGGTTCGGCTGTGCCGAACGTCCCCGTGTTCGACGGAAGAAACGTTGGCAGAGCCGAACCTACGCAGCTCATTTGAAGCAACTCGGGAGCGCAGAGTGATGACGCCACTATTCATCGCCACCGAGAAATTTGACTCTTCCGACGGACAGAAATGGGGCAACTACGTCGAATGGGCGAGAATTCCCGATCTTGTGGAGCTGTTCAGCCTGGATCGCATGCTATGCCCACCTATCTTGCGCAATTTGGAAGACGAGGATTGGAAGCACAATGTTCACGAAGATTACCGCCTGAGCTATTTCTATCACCTCGATGACCTCATCGAGCGCGTCGCCGGAGTGACGCGGAGGAACATCCTCGGGTTATATCGAAATCCCAATAGCCACATCGATGCCGCGCCTGCCCCAGGGGCTTTTGCGTTCATCGGCTATGACCTTATCGAAGAGCAGACCCAAGTAAGTGCACTAACCAACTGCGGTGGATTTCCAGAAACATTCTCCACCGACGAATTAAACCAATATGGGCTCATTGCGGAATTCGCTCGCGCCTGCGAAATCAGAAGATTGTTGCCTGAGCGCAATCCGGCTGAGCCTCATGCAAGATGCGAGATGTACGCCATATGGAGGTTAGCAGAGGGCTGAAGCAGATGTAGATGGGGCGTACTTGCCTACCGTTTTCGTTGGGCCTTGACATCAATCAAACAGTGGGCGAGTACGGCCACCCTACCTGGCTTCGCGCGATTCCCCAGGAGGGCACGGGATTAATCACAAAGGCCACAGGGGCCACGGAGAGCACAGAGAAATTCCGTAAAGCTCATTGCTTTGCTCTTTCTCTGTGCACTTTGTGGTCTCTGTGGCCTTTGTGTTGGCTCCCCACATTTCTCACACGTCCAAATTCTTCACTTCCAACGCGTGCTCTTCAATGAACTGCCGCCGCCGCTCCACGTCTTCGCCCATTAGCACGCTGAACATGCGCTCGGCCTCGGCGGCGTCGTTCAGCGTCACGCGCATCAGCGGGCGGATGGACGGATCGAGCGTGGTTTCCCAGAGCTGGTCGCTGTTCATTTCGCCCAGGCCTTTGAACCGCTGCACGTCCATGCCGCTCTTGCCGATCTTGTGGACGTCGGGAAGGATCTGGGCCACGCCGGCTACGTCCAAGATCTGGCCTTCGCTCAGGAGGGCGTACTTGGTCGTCAGCTTTTCGCCGCTGACGGATTCCTCCTGCGTGAGATAGTAGTCGTCGATCGAAAGGCCGAAATCCTGGAGTTGGAGGAACAAACGCTCCAGCTCCTTCACCTCGTGCAGCTCCTGGTTTTTCTGGAGCCGCCGCATGTTTTCGTCCGCCTTGGCGATCGCCTTGGCCAGTGCCCTTCCGTTCTGGGCGGGCTGGTCGTCAACGGCGGGCGCGGCCTCCGGTTCGGGGGCGGGGGTTTCCACTTCGTCCACCATGAGATTGTTCTCGCGGAGCAACGCGTCGCGCTCGTCGGGCGTGCGGCGGAAGAATTCTTCGCCGTCGATCACCATGCGATAAATCGGCAGATGCCCCGCGCCGTCGCGCAGCGCCAGGAAGTCGGCGAAATCGATCCCGCGCCGTTCGATGATCTTCACCAGTTCCTCCAACCGGGCGAGCAGGTCGATCACCTTCCGCAATTCGTCGCCGGCCAGCCGTCGCGTCTCGGCGGCGGTGTCGGAGTCGCGGACGATCAGGTCGGTGCCGTCGAGCCCCAGTTCCGTCAGCGTCTCGCGCATGCGCCGTTCATTGAGGACGTACTCGGTTTTCTTGCGCCGGGTGATCTTGTAGAGCGGCGGCTGCGCGACGTACACCCGCCCCGCCTTGATCAGCTCCTGCATGTGGCGGAAGAAGAACGTCAGCAGCAGCGTGCGGATGTGCGAACCGTCCACGTCGGCGTCCGTCATGATGATCAGCTTGCCGTAGCGGCGTTTTTCAAGGTTGAAATCGTCGCGGATGCCGCAACCCAGCGCGCTGATGATCGTGCGAATTTCCTCGTGCCCGAGCATCTTCACCAGGTTGGCCTTCTCGACGTTCAGCAGCTTGCCGCGGAGGGCGAGAATGGCCTGCACGTTTGAATCGCGCCCCTGCTTGGCCGAGCCGCCTGCCGAATCCCCTTCGACCAGGAAAAGCTCGGTGTCCTCGTTGCTGCGGCTACGGCAGTCGGCCAGCTTGCCGGGAAGGCTGCCGCCTTCGAGGCTGTTCTTGCGGCGGGTCAGCTCGCGCGCCTTGCGCGCCGCCTCCCGCGCCTCGGCGGCCATCATCCCCTTCTCGAAGATCGCCCGGGCTTCCTTCGGGTTTTCCTCGAAGAATGAGCCGAGCCTTTCATTCACCGCCTGCTGCACGAAACTCTCCACGTCGAGGTTCAGCAGCTTGTCCTTCGTCTGACTTTCGAACTGCGGTTCCGGCAGCTTCACGCTGATGATCGCGACAAGCCCTTCGCGCACGTCGTCGCCACTGGGGCGGACGTCCTTCATGAGGTTCGCGCCCTCGGCGTAACGGTTGATCGTGCCGGTGAGGGCGGTCTTGAAGCCGCTCATGTGCGTGCCGCCGTCGTGGTTGTTGATGTTGTTGGCGAAAGTGAGGATCGTCTCGCTGTACCCGTCGTTGTATTGCATCGCGACGTCAACGATCAGCCGGGTTACGGGCTCTTCCTTGTGGAACGAAATCACCTGCGTGAGCGTGTTCTTTCCTTCGTTGAGGCTGGTGACGAATTCCTTCAGTCCTTCGGTGTATTTGAATTCCTCTTTCTTGCCCGTCCGCTCGTCTTCCATGACGATGTGGATGCCCTCGTTGAGATAGGCCAGCTCGCGCAGGCGGTTCGAGAGCACATCGTACTTGTATTCAATCTCGGGGAAGATCTCGTGGTCGGGCTTGAAGGTGATTTTGGTGCCCGTCGGGCTCGTCCAGCCGACGGGAGGGACGACCTTGAGATCGGTGGCCTTGCGGCCGCGCTCGAATTCCATGTGATGGACTTTGCCCTCCCGGCGGACTTCCACTTCGAGCCATTCTGAAAGGAAGTTCACGACGGATGCGCCGACTCCGTGCAACCCGCCGCTGGTGCGATAGGCCGAGCCTTCGGTGTGATCGAACTTGCCGCCCGCGCCGAGCGTGGCGAGCACGACCTCGACGGTGGGGATCTTGGCCTCGGGATGAATGCCGACGGGGATGCCGCGGCCGTCGTCGATGACGGTGACGCTGCCGTCCGCGTTGATCTTCACGGAGATGACCTTGCAATACCCGGCCAGCGCCTCGTCGATGGAGTTATCGACGATTTCGTAGACGAGGTGGTGAAGGCCCTTGGTGTTGTTGCCGCCGATGTACATGCCCGGGCGGGTGCGGACGTGCTCGATGTCGTCGAGCACGCGGATCATTCCTTCATCGTACTTGGCAGCCCCCTCGGGGGCGTTGGGAACGGCGGGCCCTGTCTTGCCCGGCAGGGCGGTGGTCTTCTCTTCAGCCATTGAAAAAGCTCCGTAAATCGATCAAAAACGCTCCGCTCGCCCTTCCGGATAAGCCGGCGGGTTCACGCCGAAACACCCTCATTTAGGGGCCGAGCAGACGTGTGGAATCATTATCGCGAAAACCGCTTGAAATACTACGATTTTGACGGGCAAAAGTTGGCCGAATTTGCAGCCGGAACGGGTCCCCCTCCCACATCCCGGAATTTAAATAAATTCATGTTTTCCAGCAGTTTATGAAGACCGAGCCCGGCGGTAAGACCGGCCGCTCGCGGGTCGAGCCCGCCCTGAGTAGTTTTAGTCGCTCGGACCGGGCATCCGACGCCTCATGCGGCGTGCAAAAGTAGCCGCCGACCAATGGTCGACCGGTGGCGAATCGCGGCCTTCGGAGGGCCATTTCCGACTCGCCCGCAGCCAATGACGGCGGTTCCCCTATAATGCCCAACATGTTCCGCCTCACGCGCGAAGTCCGCTTCGCGATCAACCCCGCGCCCGACGAGCAGTTGGCCCAAAAACCAACCAACAGCTACGGCGGATATCCGTCCCTCCGCGGGTTCGGCGCGTACTTCACCCTGCAAATCACCCTCGCCGGCAAACTCGACCCTTCCAGCAACTATCTGTTGAACATCAAGCAGATCGACGCCGTCGTGCGGCGCGACGCCATTCCCTTTCTGACGACCGCCGCGCGAGGAGCGATGAGCGCCGAACGTAGGTTCGGCTCTGCCGAACATTCCCCGCGGCTGACGGAAAAACGTTCGGCAGAGCCGAACCTACTAGACAACCCGGTAACGCAAGACCCGCCATGCGAAAGTGACATTGGCATCGAAACGCTCACCCCCGCGCAAGCCACTGTCGCCCTTTTCACGCCCCTGCGCGACGCCTGGCCGGGAATGGACGTTCAGGAAATTCGCCTCTCCCTGTCCCCTTTTCTTTCTTACGCGGCTGTCGCCTCGGAGCTGCCCATGGTCCGCCTGAGCCAGAAATTCGAATTCTCCGCCACCCACCGCCTCCACAACCCCCGCTTCTCCGAAGAGGAGAACCGCCTGACCTTCGGCAAGTGCAACAACCCCCACGGCCACGGCCACAACTACGAGCTCCAGGTCACCCTCCGCGGCACTCCCAATTCCCACGGCATCCTCATTGACGTCCCCGAGTTCGAACGCATCGTCGCCAGCGCCGTCATCGACCGCTTCGACCACAAAAACCTCAACATCGAACTCCCCGAATTCCGAGAGCTGATCCCCACCGTCGAGAACATCGCGCTAGTCATCTACCGCCTGCTCAAGCCCCGCTTCGACGCCGCGGCGGCGACGCTCGCATCGGTGACCGTTTGGGAAACGCCCAAGACATGGTGTGAATACGCCGAATAGGATGAAGAAGAGTGGGAAGACGAGTAAGAGTAGGCTTATGAGTAGGAGTAGGATCGCGCTCTGAGGCGCCCCTGGAAACGCATCCTACTCCTACTCATAATCCTACTCTTACTCGTTTTGTCTTAACCCCGCCCGAACGCCCGCCTCTGATTTCTTTGCCCCGCTTATAACCCACAGCCCCATTTCTAAACCCCTAACCCCCTCCCACTCATCGTGTCCTTTTAACGGTGACACGCATCGGCGGACCCGGCCCACGGGAGAGGCCAAAAGGGTATCCGGACAGTGCGACACCCGAAGACGAAAGTGGAGTGATCTATGAACGTGCTTTTCACCACCGCCGCCCAGATGTTCCAAAACGCCGCCGGCCGCAAGCTCGTGCTGGCGGCCTCGACCGCCCTCGCCGGCGTCGGGATGACCGGCACCGCGCAGGCTCACGACCGCGATTACGACCGTCGCGACCGCAACCCGTTCAGGGACATTCAGCTCAATGTGGACCTGCACACCGGCCGCACGGAAATCGAGCGCCGCCGTTGGTGCGAGCCGGTGTATGAAGACCGCCGGACGCAGGTATGGGTGGAGCCGGCGTACCGCACGGTGTGTGACCGCGTGTGGGTCGAGCCGCAATACCGCACGGTCTGCGACCGCGTTTGGCGCGAGCCGGTCACGCAGGACGTGTGCGAGCGCGTCTGGGTGCCGGCCGAGTACGAAGTCCGCGAATTCGTCCGCCGGGGACGCGGGCACCGGGAGATTTGCCGGGAACAGGTGCTCGTTTCCCCCGCCCATTACGAGGAGCAGCACCGCCAGGTCGTCGTGACGCCGGGCCGGTTTGAAGAAGTGCAACGGCAGGAATTGGTCGCCGCCGGCCATTGGGACAACGTCGAGCGCCGGGAGGTCCTGGCCCCCGGCCACTGGGAAACCCACGTCGAGCGCGTAGTCGTCTCCCCCGGCCACTACGACGGCGACACCATCGCCCGGTTCGAAATCGGCGGCGGTCATCGGCGGTGAGTCTCCCTCTCCCTTCCAGGGAGAGGGTTGGGGTGAGGGTGGAGCGCCGAGAATAAAAACGGCGCATTTCACAATTCAGCTCCCCAGCCCCGGAGGGGCGAAAGACCTTAGCCCATGGCGCGAGCCATGGGTTGTAAAAATAGCAAATACAATCAGCCCCGGAGGGACGTAAGAAGCATTCGGACGCACATCGCGTTCGAGAACTTCTTACGCCCCTCCGGGACTATTTGCTTCTCGGTTCTTTTCCCCACGGCTCACGCCGTGGGCTAAGGTCTTTCGCCCCTCCGGGGCTAGGAAGGGCCGCAATGTCGCATCCGCCTACTTCTTCTCCATAGGTCCCCGCGCCACAGGATAAAACTCCCCCGTAAACTCCTTCGCCCCTTCGGCTAATTTCGTCACCACCGTTTCCACCGGCTGCGAATCCAGCTTCTTTACCGCCGGTTCCTTCGGCTTGCCCACCTCTCCGTTCGATTTCACCCCCGCCATGTCGGTTTGCAACTCCTGCAATCTCGCATCGAATTGTGCTTCCACCACCTTCATCTCTTCGCCGGTGGCGACGACAGTCGCCTTCGCCGGCTTGGTTTCCCCTTTGAACCGATCCAGATCGTACGCCTCAGCGGGCTTCTTCTGCCGGCCAAACCCCGCCCCCAGCAGCAAGTTGAGCACCGTCGGCCAGATTCCCCCGATCACCACGAGGCCGCCGACGCCGCCGATCGCGTACATCGCCCGGCGTTCCGTCCACCAGCCGTAGGTGTATTGGATCTCCGGCTGCTTCCCCTTCGCCGCCGCCAGGAAATCGAGCACCGTGTAGTGCGTATCGAGCAATTGCAACTGCTTTACCGGAATCGCGCGGCCCTTGCGCGACAGCTCGATCGATATGCGGTCTCCCTCCACGAAGTCGCCGACGGCGACCGTCGTCCGCAGCACCTTCGGCGTCGCGCGCACGAACCCCGGCAGCCGCCGGCCGTTGCACCGCGCCGACAACTCGGCGGCTTCTTCGGCCGTCAGCGTGTCGGGCACCATCACATTCAATTGATAATCCGCCCGCCGCAGCCGCAGGCTTACCGTCGCCCCCGCGCCCGGGTCGCGCCACTCCTTCTCCTTGCCCGCCCACCCGGAAAACTCCACGTCCCTCATCCTCCCCGCGGAATTGACGTACGCGCTTTGCGTGTCCGGATGCGCGATGACATTCACCGTCTGCGAAAAATCGGTCTGCGGCTGATAAGGCGGCCGATTGTTCAACACGCACGGCAGATACTCCCAGACCCGATGATCGTCCGGCGCAAAGTGATGCGCCGCCCGCCGGGGATCACCGGGCGACAAGGGCACCAGGTGCTCGAAGCTCAGAAGCGAAAGCTCGCCGTTGGGGTAAACGCGGATCTTACGAACCCGCGGATAATTCAGAACCGGCGGCTCATTCAGGTAAAGCTCAAAATCCGACGGCGCGACCGTGACCGCCCTCGACCCGGCGACGAGCTGATCCGTGCCGATCCCAATCAACACGTACGCGATCCCCAGCC
>JAQGHH010000426.1 GCA_028288945.1 Phycisphaerales bacterium | reverse complement strand
GGGTGGGGAGGTTGAGGGCGGAGGTGTCGCCGAAGAAGTTTTCGTATTGCTCGGCCATGCGGGCGAACTGGGGGAAGTAGTCGGGTTCGGAGAAGGCCGAGCGTGTGCCGCAGTGGGCCGCGATGACGGTGACGCCGCGCTGGGCGGCGGGCGTGAGCAGCAGCGGGTCGGCGACGGAGAAGTCGAGATTGGGCAGCGTCTTCTCGCCTCCCGTGTGGCTCAGGAGCGGAAGCTTGTAGTGAGCGAGGGCCTCGTAAAGCGGGAAGCATCGCTCATCCGCGGGGTTGAAGTTCTGCACGATCGGCAGCCATTTGAGCAGCACCGCTCCCGCCGCGATGCACCGCTCGAGCTCGGCGACGGCGTCTTTGCGGTACGGGTGGACCGAGCAGCCGAAGAGCATCTTGGGGTGCCGGGCGGCGAGTTCGATGACGTAATCGTTGGTGACGTAGAGATGGGTGTTGGGGAGATCGAGTACGCCGGATTTGTCGTAAACGGCGTCGAACGCGAGGACGACCGCGGCATCGAGCCCCGTAGCGCCGGCGATAGTGTCGGCGAGCAGCTTTTCGAGCGCGCGCTCGGAGGCGGCGTCTTCTCCAGTAATGCCGAAACAGAAACGCATGAAGCGGAAGATCGGGCTGTTAAGGATCCGCGGCGACATCATTCCGTGGCCGGGTGTGGTCGCCGAGATGTGAACGTGGCAGTCAATGATCATGGGCGAGGGGAAGAAGCCAGGAGCCGGAGAATACGGGGGGAGAATGCAAAGTGCAAAATGCAAAAGTCAAAATGAAGGACGAACGACCAGAGGACTTCGGCTGCCCCTCCGGCCGCTCCTCATTTTGAGTTTTGCATTTTGCATTGGTCTTCGCCGCGTTCCCACTCTCTCACCGCAGTAACCTCTGAAACCGCCCATACGCCTCATCCCATTTCTTCGATTCCGTCGGCTCGTAGCGCTTTACCCCGAAGCTCGCGCGGACGATGGCTCGGGCGTCTTGTAGGGACTTGACGTCGCCGGTGGCCATGGCCTGGACGAGGATATTGCCTATGGCGGTGGCCTCGATGGGGCCGGCGATGACCGTGCGTTTGCAGGCATCCGCGGTCATCTGGTTGAGCAGCTCGTTCTGCGAGCCGCCGCCCACGAGGTGGATGGCGGTGATCTTGCGGCCCAGGACGTCTTCCAGGCCTTCGAGCGTGCGGCGGTAGGTGAGGGCGAGGCTGTCGAGGCAGGCGCGGATGTATTCGCCGCGGGAGTTGGGGACGGATTGCCGCGTTTCCTGGCAGTACTGCTCGATTTTCGGCGGCATGTCGCCGGGGAGCATGAAGGGCTTGTGCTCCAGGTTCAGGAGGCTGGCCAGCGGCTTGGCACGGGCGGCCATTTGCGTCAGCTCGGAATAAGTGTGGTCGTGCCCTTCCTTCACCCAGTGGCGGCGGCATTCCTGCACGGGCCAGAGGCCGGCGATGTTCTTGAGGAAGCGGATCGTCCCGCCGACGCCCCCCTCGTTGGTGTAGTTGTATTGAAGCGCTTTGGCATTCACGAGGGGCTCGGGGAGCTCGACGCCCATGAGCGACCAGGTGCCGGAACTGATGTAGCACCACCCGTCGGGCATCTCCGCGGGGACCGCGGCGACGGCGCTTGCCGTGTCGTGGGACGCGGGCGTGATGACCGGAATTTTCCCCGCGCCGCATTCCTCCGCGACGTCCGCACGGAGCGGGCCGAGGATGGTGCCCGAGGGGACGATCTCCGGAAGCAGACGGCTGGGGATCTCCAGCTTGTCGAGCATCTCCACGGCCCAGGTTTTCTTGCGCGGGTCGTAGAGCTGGCTGGTGGAGGCGATGGAAAATTCGGCCTTGGCGATGCCTGTGAAAAGGTAGTGGAACAGGTCGGGCATGAAGAGCAGCGTTTTGGCCGCCTCGAACAGGGGCGATTTGGCCTCGCGCATGGCGACGAGTTGGTAGAGCGTGTTGAGCTCCATGAACTGCACGCCGGTGGCGTCGAAGATCTCTTCTTTGCCCATGCGGGCGAAGGTGCGTTCGAGCGTGCCGTCGGTCCGTCGGTCGCGGTAGTGAATGGGGTTTCCCAGGACGGTGCCGTCGTGGGCGATGAGGCCGAAATCGACGCCCCATGTATCGACGCCCAGCCCGTGCAATTCACCCGCCCCGGATTCGACGGTTTTGCGCAGGCCGGTTTTGAGCTCTTCCCATTGGCCCAGGAGGTTCCAGTGAAGATGGCCGTTGATGCGGCCATTGGGGTTGGGGAAGCGGTGCTTTTCTTCGAGCGTAAGCTTTTTCCCCGAGAGCTTCCCGAGAACGGCTCTGCCGCTCTCGGCGCCAAGATCGAATGCGAGATAGTTCCTGTCGGCCATATTCCGGTTCCACTCCGAGTAGGTTGAGGGGGAATGGTAACAGGAGAGGGGGTGGGTGTCGTGGCGCGGGAATTCGGTATGCGATCCCGTTGCGACGGCGAAGTACCGCGGTCACCACCAAACCCGAAGCCCGAATTCCGAAATCCGAATGAAATCCCAAATCCGAATTCCGAATAAATCATTCGTCACATATACGGCCAGGGAAGCAACCGGATCGAAACGTGTCGAACAACTCGCTCACGTGGTAAAGTGCATGTGATGGCCCGGCCAATGCTCGCTTATTCCCCCCTCCCACTTCCAAGACACCGGCATTCGGGGCAGGCGATTTTCAGTTTCGTGGCTTCATGCCTTGCCAGCGGGGGCATTGCGTTGCTCCTGATCGCCACGCGCGCCGGGTTCTTGCGCGATCACAGCCGCGAGGCGAGCTTCGGGTTGCTCATCATTTCCTTAACGCTTTACGCAGGCTGCATCGTGGGATTCATCAGTTGCTTTGATAACCGGTACAGGCGAATTCTCGCGCTGGTTGCCCTCCTCCTCGCAGTCGCCGACTTCGCGGCGATCGCTCTCCTGCCAATTCGTTAGTGCGATAGAAATGAACGAATGAAAGCGACTCCGCACGCCGACGAGCGTGCGGAGTCGCTTGCGTTTGGCGGGTTCTGCCGCATGCGGGTGAGAAGCAATCAATACGATCAGAACGTCGGAATCACCACCCGCTCCCCACCCTTCATCGCGGATTGATGGGCGCACAGCCCCACCATCGTCCAATTTGCGCTCGTCGGGGCGTCGGGGAGGGCCGGGCGTTTCCCCAACACCGCTTGCAGGAATGCGTGGGTCAGGTGTGGGTGGGAGCCGCCGTGGCCGCCGCCCTGGAGGAATGACAAGTGGTCGGCGTCCTGGATGGCGGCGGGTTGGGTGAATCGTTGGATCGGGGCGGGCAGACGGCTGGCGTAATCAGGGACCTTTACCCGCGTCGGAATTTCCGGCTCGGGTTTGCCCAGCGTGTGGATCACGGGCTCCTCCCCTTCCACCTGCTGCCACTCGAAGCTCTTCTTGCTGCCCATCACGTCGAAGCTTTCGCGGTATTGGCGGGCGGTGTCGAAGAGGCTCCGCGTCACTTCCGCGGCCACGTCCGTGTCTTTGATTTTGAAGGTCGCGGACTCGACGGCGAACGGGCTGCCGTAGTGTTTGATGAGGTCTTCGCGGATGCGGCCGGAGCCGTGGCAGACGACGCTTTCGGCATGGGCGCTGGTGCCCGGTTTGCCGAGGATCGCCAGGCACGGGCTCACGCAGTGCGTCGCGTACCACATGGGGGGCAAACCCGGCCAGTAGCTCGGCCACCCTTCCATGTCCTGCTGGTGGGAGCCGCGGAGGAACTGAATGCGGCCCAGCTCGCCCTTGTCGTACAACTCCTTCACGAACAAATACTCGCGGCTGTAGACCACCGTCTCCATCATCATGTAGACCTTGCCGGTCTTGCGCTGCAACTCGACGATGGTCTTGCAATCCTCAATGCTCGTAGCCATCGGCACCGTGCAGGCGACATGCTTGCCGGCCTTCAGGGCGGCGATGGAATGCGGGCCGTGATCCGGGATGGGGCTATTGATATGGACGGCGTCCACATTGGGGTCCTTGAGCACATCGGCAAACTCGGTGTACCGGGCCTTGATGCCGAACTTGTCGCCGGCCTTGTCGAGCTCCGCCTTATTCCGGCGACAAATCGCGTACATCTCCGCATCCGGGTGGTTCTGATAGATGGGAATAAACTCCGCCCCAAAACCCAGCCCGACGACCGCCACGCGCACCTTGCTGGCCATAGTGGTTCTCCTCGTTTGGCTCGAATGCCCGGTGAATAACGCCGACCCAAGTGATTAAGACAAACGTGGCGAGTTGTCAATTTCAGCCCCCGGCAACCGCCCATTTGAGGGCACGCCGATCGCATTCGCATCGAATCCCACGCCGCATCAGCACTTACGCCGTGCTTTCTACCCCTGACCGATGCCGATGACCGACGCCCCCGCCCTGCGCAAACGCCACCCTCATTTCCAGCCCGCGGCAGGGGTTTTGCCACCCGTTTTGACCGATTGTGACCGATTTTGACGGCCTTGCACAACAGGAGCAATTAACTGCCAATACATGGTGAGCTCAACTGGATTATTCGCCCTGCGGACCTGTTTGAGCCCGCCACTTTTTTGGGCAAAATCGTTCTGTTGTGCAAAGCCGA
>JAQGHH010000416.1 GCA_028288945.1 Phycisphaerales bacterium | reverse complement strand
GGGGAGTGTCAAGCGGAGCTGGAAAGGCTGGAATCCGGTAGCGGTTCAGTTTGACATTTCCTTTTTTGGGGTTGGCACCGCACCGCACTCTGGGCACCGGTCCGGGGTAGCGCGAAGGTCGTAGCCGCATCGCGTGCAGGAATGTGCGTCTGCTGCCCGCCTTCGGCGCGTGAACCATAGTCCCGCCCGGATAACGGGCGCGATCGCCAAGGCCACGACGACGATCGGCAGGAACATCGGGAACGATCTGGACCACGGGCCCACCTTGGGCGGCGGCATTGAGATGAGGGGTTTGTCCTCCTCGGAACCCCTGACGATCGCAAGCACCACGGCTCGGTCGCGTTCCAAGTCCGCCATCTCAGCGGCAACGGCGGGCGCGTTGTCGATCGATAAACGACCGCTGACGAGCGTGGCCCGACACGATTCATCTTGCTGACGGAATGGTAATACGAAGGGCTTGAAGCAACTCCGCACCCATAGCGCGCTGGTCGCAACACACAGCAGCAACGATAGCGCGGATAGGAGCGTAAAGAGGCGACGGAGCATGGACGGCATGATACCGCCAGTCGATCAAAGGCCGGCCATCGGCAGCCCTCGTTCCACGAGAGGATCAGGTATGCGGGACGGTTGCGCGGCAATTAGGAAAACACGGGCCGTTGGGCAATCCGGATCACTCCTTGGATTGTTCCGGGCATAAAACAGCCGCACCACCAGGCACTGGCGTAGTGCGGCTGCCCGATTTCGATTCGTGCAACTCCATTGACTTTGACGATGGAAAGTTTACCCTCTCTCAGCTATCGGACCGTCTCGCGGTCCGCAGGGCAGGATGGGCTTGGGGCCTTGGGCGGCCCCAAATGGGAATTGCGGTAAGCAGCCTTAAATCCTTGGAGCGGCTGAGCCTGCTGACTCTCCGTCGGCATCCGCGGCCTGCTATCGGTGAGAAATGTCCAAGAATCCCGTCCTTGATCTCCCGTTGAGCGAAGTGATGCGGCCGGAAATCGCGCTGCCGCTCCAGCACGTGCTTAAGCTCTACACCGTCGGCAACTTCCTGGGCGCCTGGCGCAGCCCCAAGGGCCAGCGGAATATCGAGCAAGTCTTCGATTCCCCACAACAAGCCCGCCACGCCGCGGCGGTCTGTGCCGCCTGGCTGGGCGTCCGCACTCCCGCCGCCCCGACGCCGATCCCCGCATGGTGGACCGGCGACAGCCGCGATCAAATCGCCGTGCCGAATGCTGACTGAAAAGTTGCCAGTGGTCAGTTGCCAGTAAAGGAAGCACGGGCAAGAAAAGTTGATCATTCGTCATCGGCAACTCACAGCTTTCTATCCCCACTCCTTCCCTGGCAACTGACCACTGGCAACTTTCCCCCGTCTACCATTGCGCTTCTTCAAACGGGCTGCTCGGCGGTTTCATTTTCGGCTTGGGTAACATCCCCAGCATCACTTTCGCCAGGCCCGCGTCGCCTGGACCGCCCAGCCGGATGTTTAACGGCGATCCCTTTAACAGCGTGACCTGCGAAGCGTGAATTTCCCGCCCGCCTTGCGCCATCTCCAGAAATTTCGCCCGGGAAAAAGCCTGCGGCGTCAGCAGTTGCACGAAATTCCGCGGCAGATGATACGCGAGCGCTCCGCCGCCCTCGTCCACCTCCACCAACGTCGACCGCACCGGCGCGGTCATCGCCACCACTTCGTGCTTTTGCACGACCTCCAAGAGGGCGTCGATGTCAGAAAAGGGGACCGCGGGGCGCGCCGCGTCGTGCAGGATGACGTGCGTCGCCTCGGGGTCGAGCGTCTTGGCCGCCGCCGCGGCCTGGTCCAGCCACTTGGGCCCGCCGGCCACGAGCTTCACGCCGGAAAATCCCAGGTGCGGGCCGTACTTGCGCCTGGCTTCCTCCAATTCATCGGGCAGCACCACGAGCTGAATCTGCTTGATCAGATCGCGATTGAGAAACAGCTCGACGCTGCGCAACAGCGCCTCGCGCCCGTCCACCTTCAAATAAGCCCCGCCCGCCTCCGCGCCCTGTCCCGGCGGCGCGGCCGTCGCCACCACCACGCTGAATGTCGCCATGTCGTTTGCTCCCTGTGAGAGTCACAGGGCTCATCGTTGCGCCCATGGCGGGCCGCGTCAAGCGGGTAGGGCGCGAACCTTGTGTTCGCCCCTACGGCCGCGTCAGATGGATGACGTAATCCGGCATGAACCAGCCGCCGGTTCGCCCCGGAGTCGCCGGCTTTTCATCGCCTCCGCCGTCCACGCCGTCTTCGCCCACGCTGTACAGGATTTTCGCATCGGGCTTGTAGGCCAGGGGCTGCTTCGCCGCCATGGGGTCCGAGAGGATTGCCGGGAGATAGCGCGGGCTCAGGTCCGCCAGGCCGGCGGGAAACTTGCCGTCGGAATCGACGGCGTACCAGCGGACGGCCAACTCCGTGGCCGCTAGCCGTCGCTCGGTGAGCGCGCGGAACTGATGCAAAAGAGCCCGATCCATCGCCGGCATCAACAGCTTGGCGAGCGGCGCTTGATCCAGCCCCTGGGGCGCCGGGGGTTTTTGTTTAAGGAACGTCGGGTAATCGGCGCTGCGGGCTGCAATCTCAACAAGGGCCATCTGATCGGACATTGTCTTCGCGTCACGGAGGGCCACGGATTTGAGATCCTGCGGCTCCGCCGCGTCTTTGCCGCCGCCTACGGCTCCCGTAAGTTCCTCCCATGACATCGCGCCGGAAATGAGGCTGCCGGCCGTGTCCAACTCGCACATCCGTTCGCTTTGCAATGCGATCTTAAGGCCGTCGCCCAGCGCATTTTCGTCCAGCAAATCGGCAAGCAGCGCCCGCATTTGCCCGGCGGTGGCGGCCTTCGGATCGGGCTTGTTCGGCGACTCGATCTGCAGGTCCGGCGTCATCTGGCTGATGCAATCGCACGTCATCGAGCCGACCCCGATCGCCACTAGATGACTGACGAGAAACGGCTGGCGGTCGATCAGCCGCCCCAGGGCGAGCAATTGCCGGACGCGCTCGACCGCCTGGCGGTGGTCGCCGCGTGCGTAGGCATCCAGTGCCGCGACGCGCAGCAGGTGCGCGACGCTGCGCTGCCCATGGAGGTGCGGCAACAGCACGTGGACCACCGGCGACGTAACCGTCACCTTCCAATCCGCGCCCTTGCGGACCAGCGCCTGGTCCGAGAGCGTCAGCGCTTGCGCGTTCGCGGTAACAATCGCATGGTAGACCTCGGCTTCGTGGGGACTTGCAGGCAGGCGCTCTTCGATTTGGTCCAAGTCTTTCCACGCCTTGGATTCCAGTTCGATCCGCTTCGCGGCCGCCAATAGGGCCGGCGCTGCATCATCCGCCGAGGGAACAGGCTTGGTGCTGAAGTCCGCCGGCAGAATCGGCACGCCTTTTTGCTTGAGCGATTGGATGAGTTCGTCAAGCTGCCGCTGCTCGTCGGCCCCACGGGCCGCGGCCGCCCCAAGTAGCACTGCCGCCGCGAGCATCGCAATTAGAGCGAGGCTCTTCTGATTAGCGTGTCCACGCATGGGATACCTTTCTCGTCGCAAGCGACGCTTTCTACACGAATGACGGGGCAAACGCGCGCCGATTTCACGAAAGGCGGAACATGCGACCGAAACAGTATATTCAACGGAGAGGTTATGGACGCCAAGCCGGGGCTTTTGGTGCGACAATTGACAGATTCGCCCCAGCCCTTACAATTCCGCCCCTACAATTTCCGGTCGTCGGTTTCCCCCCGACGGACTGGAAACCGGGCTCGTAGCTCAGTTGGTTAGAGCGCGTCCCTGATAAGGACGAGGTCACAAGTTCGAATCTTGTCGGGCCCATTTCCCTGTCGCACCGCCGCTTGCGGGCGTTTGCCAGGAATCGACAGAACCCCGGTTTTCCGGGGTTTTTTCGTTTTGTGAGAGTGCCTTCTGCCTGTTCGATTCAGGCCCCAGCATTTCCTCTTATTCGCCCGCCGCCACGGCTGCTTCCGCGGCTTGGGGCGCGAAGCCTCTTCGGAGCGTATTTTCGGTGATGGTTCTTGGCAGCAGGAATTGCGGGAGGTAGTCGGGGCCGCCTGCTTTGGAGCCGGTGCCGGAGAGCTTCATGCCGCCGAAGGGTTGGCGGTCGACGAGTGCGCCGGTGATTTTGCGGTTGATGTAGAGGTTCCCTACGCGGAACTCGCGGCGGACGCGTTCGATATTTGCCGGGCTGCGGGAATAAAGGCCGCCGGTGAGGGCGTAGGGAGTGCCGTTGGCGAGGCGCAGCGCCTCGTCCAAACTCGCGGCGCGCATCACCGCCAGCACGGGGCCGAAGATTTCGTCCTGGGCCAGACTGCTCTTTTCTGGAACGTCGGCAAAAATGGTCGGCGGGATGTACGCGCCCTCGTCCGCCAGCGCTCCCGGGTCGGCCTCGTACGCCAGCCGGGCTTCGCCTTTTCCTTTGGCGATTGCCCGCAGGATGCGCTCGCGTGCTTCATCGTCGATCACCGGGCCGACAAACGCCCCGGGGTCTTGCGGCGGGCCGATCTTCAGGGTGCGCGTCGCTTCGACCAACCGGTGCAGGAACTGATCGTAGATTGCATCCAACACGATCGCCCGGGAACAGGCCGAGCACTTCTGCCCCGCGTAGCCGAAGGCGCTGGCAACCGTGCCATGGACGGCTTCGTCCAGATCGGCGTCGTCATCGACGATGATCGCGTTCTTGCCGCCCATTTCGGTAATGACCTTCTTCACCTGCTCCTGGCCCGGCGGGGTGTTGGCGGCCTGGCGCTGGATCATCAGGCCCACCGCGCGTGAGCCGGTGAAGGCGATCATCGCAACGTCCGGATGCTCGACCAGCGTCGGGCCGATCTCCTCGCCGACGCCCGGCAGGTAGTTCACCACACCAGGAGGGAAGCCGGCCTCCTCAAAGACTTCCATCAGCTTGGCCGCGATGATCGGCGACTGCTCGGCGGGCTTCATCACCGCGGTGTTGCCAGTGACGAGCGCGGAAACCGTCATGCCGCAGAGGATCGCAAGGGGGAAATTCCACGGGGCGATGGTGACGACCACTCCTCGGGGGTCGTAGAAATACTGGTTGTCTTCTCCCGGCACATCGCGATGTTGCGGCACGGCCAGCCGCAGCATCTCGCGGCCGTAGTAATCGCAGTAGTCGATCGCCTCGGCCACGTCCGCATCCGCCTCGCGCCACTGCTTGGCCGTCTCGTAGACCTCCCACGCGGCCAATTCCCACCGCCGACGGCGGAGAATGTCGGCGGCGCGGAACAGGAGCCGCGCCCGCTGCTCCGGCGGCGTGTCGCGCCAGACGGGAAAGGCCTGCTTGGCCGCGGCGACCGCGGCGCGGGCCTGCTCAACTGTGGCGGCCGCGGCGCGGCCGATTACTTGCTTGCGATGTGCGGGATTGAGCGATTCGATCCACTTGCCGCTTTCGCTTTTCTGGCCAGCGATCACGATGGGAAATGCTGAACCGAGTTGTCCCGCAATCGATTGCAGCGCGTCCTGCATCGCCGCTCGATTTTCTTCACGACTGAATTCGGCCAGCGGCTCATTCCGGAACGGCGCGGGCTGCGCGTGCCCGTTGCCATTCGTGCCAGCGGCTTTTGACTGTGCCGTCGCCCGCCGGCGTCGGAGGGTTTCTAGGGGGTTCATTAGAAGTTGCTCCTCGGGCACGTTCTCATGGAAGCCGGCCCGCAAGAAGGATTCGTTGCTCGTGTTCTCCAGCAGCCGGCGGACGAGGTACGCCATGCCGGGCAGAAGTTGGCCGAAGGGCGTGTAAACCCGCACGCGATGGCCCATCGCGACCAGTGCCGCCTTCACCGGCTCGGCCATGCCGTAGAGCATTTGAAATTCAAAGCCCCGCTGCGGCACGTGATGCTGCTCGGCCAGAGCCAGCGCATGGGCGATGCTGCGGATGTTGTGGCTGGCGATCGCCGGGCGGAGCAGGTCGTGGTGCTCCATCAGGAACGCGGTCTGCGCCTCGAAGTTGGCGTCCGTCTCCGGCTTCTCGCCCCAGACGGGGACCGGCCAATCGTTCTGCCCGGCGACGACGGTTTCGTAATCCCAATACGCACCCTTCACCAATCGCACCCACACCGGCGTGCCGCGTTGTTTCACCCAATCGGCCAGTTCCCGCAGGTCTTCGCCCGTGTCGCGAAGGTATGCCTGTATGGCGATGCCCACGTCCGCCCAGTCGCGGAATTCTTCCTCGGCGAAGACTTCGCGGAAGATGGCCAGCGTGGCGTCCTTGAAGGCGTACTGCTCCATGTCGATGTTAATGAACGCGCCGCGCTGGCGGGCAAGGCGGAGAATCGGCCGGAGGCGCTCGAGCACGCTACGGCTGGTGCCGATTGGGTCGATCGGGTCAAACTGGCTGTAGAGCGAAGAGAGCTTGACGGACACGTTGACCGGCGGCACCGGCCCGTATGCTCCGTCGTCGATTAGATTGATCCTGGGCCACCGGCCCGCGCGGTCGCTGAGGCCCGCGAGGAGGTCGAGGTATTGGCGCTGATACTGAAGGGCCTCAGGCGCCGATAGAACCGCTTCGCCGAGCAGATCTATCGTAAAGCCCAGGCTGCGCCCACGGAGTTTTTCAATCGTCTGGACGGCCTCGGGCAGATCGGTGGCGGCGATGAATTGCCGGGCCATTCGGCGGGCGCTGTAGCGGGTGAAGTCGGCCATGCGGCTGCCCAGCCAGCCCTTTTGCGGAATGCGCTTTACCGCCCATCCCGCCGGCATCGGCAGGCGGGTGCGGACGCTGGTCATGTATTCGCGGAGGTGGGCGTTGATCTGCTGCGGCGTCGAAAGCACGGGGAGAACGTCGATAAAACGGAAGAGCTGGGCTTTGACCTGCTCGTCGCGCATGCCGAAGTCCATCAGGCGCTGCTCGAGCCAGGAGCCATTGGTGACATCGCCCTGGTTACGGAGGTGCGCGAAGATTTCGCGTCCGAGTTCCTGCGTGCGCCTGTCGAGGTCGGTCGTCATCGTTGTGGTTCTTGTCGTTGCCCAACGATCTTAGGGCTGGAGATTTAGAAAGGGGACGTCGCCAAGCATGGTCACCGGAGGTGACCCTGCCTAGCCCGCCATGTGGAACCCGCCATTTACGTGGAGGACCTGGCCGGTGATGTAGTCCGCGTGGGGAGAACAGAGGAACAGGGCCGCGTCGACGACGTCGTCGATCTTCCCGATGCGCCCGGCCGGGAGTTGATCGAGGAACTTCTTGGAGACTTCCTCGGGCATGGAGCGGGTCATGTCGGTGTCGATGAAGCCGGGGGCGATGGCGTTTACGGTGACCCGCTGACGGGCCAATTCGCGGGCGGCCACCCGCGTCAAGGCCATGATCGCCGCCTTGCTCGAGGCGTATCCCGCCTGGCCGAAAAGGCCCAGGCTGCCGGCGACAGACGCGAGGTTCACCACCCGCCCGCCGGGGCGGAGCATCGGGGATGCGTGCTGGATGCAGTGGAACGTCCCGCTGAGGTTGACGTTCAGCACGGTGTTCCAATCCTCGGCCGATATCTTCTTGATCGTCTGGTCGCGAATGATGCCGGCGTTGTTGATGAGAATGTCGAGCCCGCCGAGCTCGCGCTGCACGCGGTCGAACATGGCCGCGACCGAGGCGGGGTTGCTGACGTCACATTCGATCGCCACCGGGTCCTTCAACCCCGCAGCCACGCGCTGGGCGTCGGCCTCGTTGCGGCCTTGGGGATCGCCCACGTAATTCACCACGCAGCGCGCGCCGAATCGGTTGAACGCCTCGACCATGCCGGCGCCGATGCCGCGTGAACTGCCCGTGACGAGCACAATTTTCCCAGTGAAATCAATCCAGTCGGACATGACGGGTTACTGTAGCCGAGGAGGAGAAAAGGGGGAAACGGCGCGTTTCTAAAGAGCCGCGACCGCGTTGAAATCCGAAATCCGAATGGTTCGTTCGTTGATGCAATCGGTCTTGTAGGTTCGGCTCCGCCGAACGTGCGTCTTTATCGTGGCACGGGTTTCCAACCCGTGCGGAGTGGTCAGTAGTCGAATGGATCTGATTTTTGTACACACCTTGCACGGGTTGAAAACCCGTGCCACGACGGCACATCTCTCCGGACACATTCGGGCCTTTACTCCGAGCGAAAACGTTCGGCAGAGCCGAACCTACGAGCGCCCCGGCCGGCTTTGGCCCCATTCTTCGATATAGGCGCGGAGAGATGCGTCGATGCGCTCTGCATCTTGCGGCGTTGCATTCGTCATGATGTGAGCGACTCGCTCCGCGGTCGCCGGGCTGCCCGAACGGCTCAGCGCCATTCCCGTCCGGCGGCGCATGACGTCTTCCACGGTCGTCGCCATTTCCTCGCGCACCGCGTACGTCACGTCGCTGACGTAGACGTCCGGAATTTCCGCGATGCGATCCCCGGCGGGCGCGGGCCGGTGATTGGGCAACGGCGTCCTGGCGGTCCGGCACTCTGCCGGTCGGGAGCCGCGAACGTCGTACGCGGCGTCCACGACTTGCTCGGCAATCAAGCGGTACGTCGTGTACTTCCCCCCGGCAACGCTCAGCAGGTTTTCCCCCCGGCGGAGGATGCTGTGCTCGCGCGAGCGGGCGGTTGGGGTGGACGCGTCCGACTTGAGCAGCGGGCGGATGCCGGCGAAGGTGGTGATCACATCGGACGCAGTGAAGTTGGAGCTTGGGAACAAGGCGCGAACTTCGGCCAGCAGGTATTCCACGTCCGACGCGTCGGCACGGACGTCCGCAGGGTCGCCTTTGAAATCGGTGTCTGTAGTTCCGACCATCGTGCAATCATTCCAGGGAAGGATAAAGAGCATCCGGCCGTCCCGGCGGCCTTGGAAGAAGATGCCGTGCGTCTGCGTGAGGCGAGGGAGGAGAATGTGGACGCCCTTCGTGGGGCTCAGCCGCGGGATCTCGCCGGGCGTGCCGGGCGTCAGCAGGCCGGCGACTTGCTCGACCCACGGTCCCGCCGCGTTGATGAACGCGCGGGCACGGATATCAAAACTCCCCGCGCCCAGGCGGTCCGTGACGGTCGCGCTGACGATTCTTCCATCTTTTGCGGCCAATCCGGTGACTTCGCAATAGTTGGCGCAGAGAGCGCCAAGCTCGCTCGCGTGGAGGAGGTTGTCGATGCAGAAGCGGGCGTCGTCTTCCTGGCAGTCGTAGAAACGGATTGCGCCGCGGAGATTTTTGGGGTCGAGGCCCGGCTCCATCGCGAGCGTGCGGGCGGGGGAGAACTTGCGATGGGCGGCGGTGTTCCGGTAGAGCGCGAGCACGTCGTAGAGCGTCATCCCCAGCCGCATGAGCCAGAGCGGGCGCGGATCGCCCCGGTAGACGGGGAGCAGAAACGGCAGGGGGCGCACGCGGTGGGGGGCGATGTCCTGGAGGATTCGCCGCTCGCGCGTGGACTCGGCGACGAGCGAAAATGCGCGCTGCTCGAGATAGCGGAATCCGCCGTGAATGAGCTTGGACGAGCGGCTGGAGGTGCCGGAGGCGAAGTCGTATTGCTCGACGAGCGCCACACGAAGGCCGCGGAGGGCGGCGTCGCGGGCGATGCCGGCGCCGAAGATTCCCCCGCCGATGATAAGCAGGTCAAAGACGCCGTCGGCAAGGGCGGGAAGGTTGCGGTGCATGGGTGAAGGTGAATCGGCCGGTCGAGGAAGTATAGGACGGGGAAGATGCGGGACAAGATGCCGGTGCGATGACGCGTGACGCGACGGCCGCAGGGCGGAATAGCCGCGAAGACGCGAAGACAGACACGAAGAAGAGTATTGCCACAGATGCAGACCGATGGACACAGATAACGGCTTGGCGTGACATGGGCGTCCCGCCCATGCAAGTGTGCCAAAGTCAGATCAATTGAGGCACCAAATGACTCGCATTCTCATCCACCGAGCACGGGCGGGACGCCCGTGTCACGGCTGACACGTTCCCGCCTCATTTATTATCTGTGATCATCCGTCTGCATCTGTGGCAATATTTTTCTTCTCTTCTTCGCGTCTGCCTTCGCCCCTTCGCGTCTTCGCGGCTATCCCGCCCTGCGGGTCATCCAATTGGCCTGGAAGGAATTGCGGGCGGGCGTCCTGGAGGAAAGGGAACTGCGTTCGGTAGTCGAGCAATGCTTGCAAATGCAATGGTGCGGCGATCGCGCCTTCTTTCGTGTCGACGGCCACAATCTCTCCGCCGCGAGGGCCAAGGATTTGGGTGCGGCCGGGGTAGGCGAGCGCGGGGTCTTTGCCGCAACGGTTGACGCCGGCGACGTAGCACTGGTTCTCGATGGCGCGGGCCTTGAGCAGCGTGTTCCAGTGCTCTTCGCGGGCGGCGGGCCAATTCGCGATGACGGTCATCACGTGCGCGCCGCGCATGGCGGCGATGCGGAAGATCTCGGGGAACCGCAGGTCGTAGCAGACGAACGGGGCGATTTGGAAGCCCTGCCACTCAAAGAGAATGATGTCGTGACCGGGGCGGTAATGCTCGGATTCGCCGCCGAGGGTGAAGGGATGGATCTTCTGATAGCGGACGGTTTCGCGGCCGTCCGGGAAAACAACGACTGCCTCGTTGCGGCCTTTGCCGTCGGGCCCGCGCGTGACCAGGCCGCCGAGGACGGCGACGTTGCGCTCCGCCGCGACCGCATGGAGAAAGCCTTCCGTCTCATGCGTGACTTCATCCGCGATGGCGGCCACGTCCATGCTGAAACCCGTGGCGAACATCTCGGGCAGCACGATGAGCGAACCGGCGGGAACATCGGTGCGGTCGAGCAGCGCGCGGACTTTGTCATGGTTGGCCGACTTGTCGTGCCAGGTGATGTCGAGTTGGAGGCAAATGAGGTTCATTGCGTCAGTTGTAAGTCCAATTGAAAAGCCCCCATCGGCTTGGCCCCAGCCACGCTGGCGTGCATCCATGACCCCGAGAACTTCCGCTCTTGGATGTTCCCCTTGAGGATAACGTTGTTGTCAGCGACGCCCGGATTGAGGTCGATCGACACGCGGCTATCCTGGCCGTGGCCGACGTATCTTCCGCTCGATATAGAATCTTTCGGAAACCGGGACGCGGACGAGAGAAGCCGCCAAGTGCCTGTAAAGTCTTTCACCTGGCCCGCATCGGGTGGCAGCGATAGCCGGGCCGTTGCGACAGGATTTCCCGCGTCGTCGTAAAATGTAAGATTCCCAGCCTCGCGCGAATCCGGAGGGTGAACATCTTCCACCTTGGGATTGTCTGGAGGCGGACCCGTACAACATCCGGCGATGCAGATAGTGATCGCCGTCAGAAAGGTCAGGCGCCTCAAGAAACCGCGCGGATGAATGAGAGACGATTTCATTTTCAATATATTACTGCGATGTGTTACAAGGAGGTGTAGGATCTTGCCGAATTGCCGCAGCGTAGAGGGAAAAGGGAAGTTGCCATGAATGTCGCAATCGCGCCGAGCCTCCCAGCAGGCGTTTCGGCGGTTCGAGCACGTTTGCTGTTTTGTCTTTGCGCCATGGGGCTCGGATTCGCGACGTCTTCCGCATCCGCCACCCCGACCAGCCAGCAATTAATTGGCTGGGGAGAGGCCGTCTACGGCACGACCGCTTCGAGCCTGTTGGTGCCCGGCGGCAACGGACTTTTCGCGGAAATCGCCCATTCCAACGGCACACAATCCGGGGGCGACAGTGGTTTTTCCTACGTCTGGCCGGCAGCTACCCAAATGCGGGCGTATGACGACCTGGTCAGGATCGATCCGGTAACCTACACGCCCGTCCTCCTGAACTTTTCCAATCAACTCTACACGCACTATTGGTCCGCCAGCGGCGGATATCGATCGGGAGTGAGCGCCGGGGCGACGCAATTTTACGATGACAACGCGCACATGGCCGTCGCGCTGGCGCAGGCGTACCAGATCACGGGGAACGCGACGTATCTCGCCCGCGCGCAGAACACGTACAACTTTGTCCTGTCCGGTGAAGACGATTCGCCGCAGAGCGGTGGCGGCGGCATTTATTTCAACACCGACCGGAGCTTCAAGGACTCAGCCGCCACGTTGCAAGGAGCGCGGGCGGCGCTGCTGCTGTACGAAAGCACCGGGCAACAGAAATACCTTACCGACGCCACGCGCCTCTACACGTGGGAGAAGAACACCCTGCAACAATCGGATGGGCTGTTCCAGGAAAAGTATTACGTCACCGGCCCGCAGGCCGGCACGATCAGCACGACCACGCTCGTCAACTTCACGGGAATGGGCATTTCCGACAACGTGCAGTTTTACAAGACCACCCACAACGCGGCTTACCTGACTGAAGCCGAGCGCATTGCCAACAGATCCATCACGCGTTTTTTCAATATCACGACGGGGGCAATCCAGGACGAGGGATTCTGGTCGTTCGAGTTGGTAACGGCGCTCGACGATCTGTACGAGCAGGACAAGAACGTGAAATGGCTGCAGGCGACGCAGACGGCGATGCAGTGGCTCCGCGACAACGGGCAGGACCCCAACGGCCACTATGCCACCCTCTGGGGCCGCGGCGGGAACATCAGCGGTTCGCGGCTGATTTACTGGGATGACAACGATCAGGTGGGACCAATGGTCGCGTATTTAGACACGGGCCTGACGCAAGTGCCCGAGCCTACCGGTTTGGTCGTTGGGTTCGCCGGCCTTGCGATAACTTTACTGCGCCGATCCCGCCGAAAATGATGCCCCCTATTCAGCGAACTCCAGGATCCCGAACCGCTCGGGCGTGTGGGCCGTCTCCGTCAGCGTTGGGTTCCAGGCGAGAAATGCGTGGTTGGCGCGATCGGAGCGGAAGAGGTTGAGCCGCCATTGGGCTCCGGCTTTCGGGCGGGTGTCGCTCAAGGATGAGAGGGGGATGCGCAGCTCGGCGGTCCAGAGGTGCCGTGTTTCGTCGACCTTGACTGCCGACGTGAACTTGCTGTTCCAGGCAAGATCCTTGTCGGGAAGGTTGACGGCAATGTCGAGTCGCTCGTTCGTCGGGGCGACTTCGAATTCCGCGTAGTGGCCCGAATGTTGGACATCTGTGCCGATGAACGCCTCAATCACGTCGCGGTCCCAAAGGCCCGCTCGCTTGTTGTCGCGCGAGGGCGGGTCGAAGACGGTCAGGCGGGTGTAGGGGCAGGCGTAGGCGATGTAGAGATAGTCCGCCGACCAGAGGGAGCGGACGGAGGTCGAGAGCTCCGGGCGGGCGGAGGGATCGCGGAGGCCGGTAGTGGTTCAGTTTGAAATTTCTTTTTTCGCGGGCGGCACCGTCCCGCACTCCGGGCATCGGTCGGGGGTGGCTCGGAGGTCGTAGCCGCACACGCGGCAGGAGCCGCGCTGACGCGCCCGCGGGTCGCGCACTACTCGCCACAGCCAGACCGAGGGAATCAGGGACTCGGCAATGGCGCAGAACCAAAAGGGCACGCGGGCCGATGAGATGATTTGATAGTCGCTAATGTTCCAACCGGCGTCGCCAATCGGCAACCCAGGCTCGTGATGGTGCAGCTCAAAATCGAATGTGCTGATGATCCTGCGCGATGCAACCTCGCTGCTGAAATGTGTAAACGTCCAGTTCGCCGAGTAGGGAGAAGGTCGCTCTCGATGGATCTTCGACCAGTAATTGTCTTCCGTCGAAAATTTCGAGGCGGTGCTGATTTCAATCTTGCCCCTCTCCGAAGCTAGCCGAAAGCGGTGCGACCGTTCCATCCACAAGACATCGCAGCGACCGTAGCTCCGTACCCACAATCCGCACGTCCCCACGAACAGCAGCAGCGACAGCGCGGACAGGAGCGTGAAGAGGCGGCGGCGCATGGGGGGCCATGATACAGCGAGCCCACGAAATCTCAGACACGTTCGCAACGCGAGTTTCGATCGCCAATACGACCGGCGGTTTTTGGAAACATCACGAGGGCGGGACGCCTCCGCGGCTTCTTGGGGGGATGGGTGTAATACCACGCCCTCACATATCCGGCACTGATTTCAGCCCAACACAGGGCGACTGCGCCATGAGGCGCGTGCGCGTGACGGGTGGGACGCAGGCGGTTGGCTCGGTGTGAAACGGGGCGCACTTCAGACACTTTCCCGCTCCACCAGTGCGTGCGGTAGCCAAAGAACCCCCGAATCAATACCTCTTCCCCGACGCACGGAAGGCGACCTGCCATGGGGGGATGATACCGCCCCTCAGTCGATGAGGCCCACGATTTCTTCCATATCCCAAGCATGGTCTGCCAAGCCAGCTTCCATCGCCGGGGTGACGCGGAGAGTCTTGTGGATGCGAGCGAAGTTGTAGTGCATGAAGTTGAGTGCGATGGAGTGCTCGTGGTTTTCGATCTTCTTTGAAAACCCGTTCGTGAGGCGGGTAAACCGCCGCATGCTCATCCTCATCGTGAGGTTATGCCGTTCCGTGTAGCTCGTGCTGATGTGCTTGGGGTCCGGATCGCCGCTGATCGGCTTGGCACTGCAACTGATAACCTCTGCCGGGCTGTAGCGGACCTGTGCCCCTTCCGGCGTGGCCCCGTAATGCTTGACGAGCATGGCGTAGTCAATGTCGCCACCGAAGGCATCTTCCACTGCTTCAAGGTAGGGGCGGTGCCCGTCGGTCGTAAGCTGGACGCGGTTTGCAAGGCGGCTGGCGGTGTCCCTCATGAAGCCCAAAGCGTCGTTCGCGTCACGGCTACCCACGAGCCACGTAATGAGCAGCTTGGTGTCCGCGTCGAGTGCGGTCCAAGTCCAAACGTCGCCGAACCCGCGCAACCCCTCTTTGCCGATGGGGACGTTCTTTTGCTTGGCGTAGCAAAAGCTCCAAATTTCGTCGCATTGCACGCGCTTGCACTTTACGTTGCGGATCGTCTTATCCTGAAACTCATCGCATGCCGCACCCAGTTCGGCCAACAGCTTTAGCACCGTGTTCTTTGCCACGCCGGTAATCCGGCACGTCGCATTGATGCCCACGCCATCCACAAGGCATCGGACGATCTGGACGCGGGCTTCGGTGCTCAACTGGTTCATACTGAACATTATGCTTGCTCGTGAAAGCATTGTCAAGAAAATATTCTCAACAGGAAACCATTTGCCCGGCGTTAACCGGGCAAATGGAGGCTAAAGATTTGCCGCTTTAGCGGCGCTTGCGGAACCGAAACGGCTTACCGTCGTGTCGCACGATGTAACGCTTCGCGTGTACGTGCCAGACGGTCCAGGCCGTTACCCAGTCCGCGTCTGGATCATCCGGACGCGGTAAATGATGGGAGCCCATTGGGTACCATCCCTTTCTACGGGCCTTGATTTTCCGAAGAGGTGGCGAATAATGAGGGTGCCTAGTCCCGCATCATTCGGGTTCCAGTTCGGACATGAGCCGGACCGCGAGCCCAAAAGGTGTACAGGGCCACCAGCGCTAACTGGTGGCCTTTTTATTACTGAACATGACGCCATCTTCCCCGTCTTTCCCTAGGGGATCGCGCGCGGCCGGAGCCGAAGCGTCGTCGGCATCGTCCTCTTTTTCTTTCGCCTCTTTGATGTTCGGGTACCATTCCCTGAGGCCCCAATTGCCATTGGGGAGCTTGTGAAATGTTATATTATTCTTGCTCAAAGAGATTCGTAGCCCCCGCTTGGCGTTGTCCTCGTTGGATGTCTCGAATTTGAAACCGCCGCCCACCAGCACGGTGTAGATATCGTTGACGCTCGCCGCACCTTGTCCGGCCGTTTTTCTTGCCGACAGTATCTCCCGAACCGCGCTAGCGAGCGGCTGTCCGTAAAAATGGTCATTTCTGAACTGACCTACCGATTGAAATGATTGGAGTTCGATGTCCGGATAAATGATGGGCAGCTTTGCCTTTGGGCAAAGTGAGTTGATCATTTTCTTCAGGTCGACTACCTCTTTTTCCTTTTCCTGAACCTCGCCCTGAAGTGTTTCAATCACTGCCTTGAATTGATCTGACATGTGCCTAGTCCTGTGTAAGAGAATGAGCCCGCTAAAGCTCGGTGCACAGGACTATACGCTTGGCCACGGAAACGAGCAAGTTTTCTGAGATATGATGTATGGGGAAAGACGATCCTGCCAATTCACAAGTTAAGCAGTAACAGGTAGTTCAATAACATTTTAGTATTTTTGTGACCGACGATTTTTGCGGAAATTTAATTCCGCCGATTCATTTCTGCCATCGCTTTGCTGCGGCCTTCTTCGCAATAGCCTTGCGCTTCGCTGGCGACATTGCCGCCGCCCGCGCTTTCCCGCCCTTGCTCGCACCCAGCTTGCTCATGGCGACCGCATGGGGGTTGCGGGTGTCCTGATCCGGCGGGATCGGCGCTCGCGGGTTCACCGGCCCCGGTCCATCTCCCGTGGCGGCATCGGTTACCATCTTGGCGATTTGCGTGAAGTCCCGGCGGTTGCTTGCTCGTGCTGGCATGCCCCGACTGTGACGTGTGCCGGGCCGCGTGTCAACGGGCCGGATTTTCAAACTGAACCACTACCCGGAGGCCGTATTCAACGGGAGCGGCTTGGGCGTGTTGCCACGCGGCTTTGGTCAGGTCGCCGTCGGGCTCGAAATCGTTTTCGATTCGGCTCGCTTTAATCACCGGGGGCGGCAGTGACGGCGCGAGCAGCTTGCGGGCGTTGTCGAAGTAGATTTTGCGCAGCACAGGCGCAGGGAGGCCGATCGAGCTGATCGTCCAGTCGCCCTGGATCGGCGTCATGTGGGGCCAGTCGCGGTCGCGGGTTTCCAGCCAGCGCCAATGCTTGGAGAAGAACGTGAGGGCATCGTCGTCGGTGGGCGGCGGGCCGTTGCCCCCGGAGCCCAAAGTCAGGCGGTCGTAGACCTGGAAATCGGTGCCGAAGAGGATGCGGTCCTGGTGCTTGATGAACAATTTGCGGACGGCTTCGGGGTTGTGGCGGCCGATCTCGGGGATGCGGGCGGCGAGGTCCGCCATCATGTTCGGATGCTTGCTTAGCGACTGATCGACCCAGTCCAGGTCCTCGGCGTTGTTGGCAAAATGGACGCAGACGAATGTCGTCTTCGGGTGACGCGCGACGACGCGGCTGAGGGCCTCCACCAATTCCATCCGCGGCGGAAACTTCGCGGGGTCGCCGAACCACCAGCCGCGATGGTCTTTCAATTCCGTCCACCGCTCGTTCCTGTCGTTGAACGGTTCCCAGAACGCCTTGGGGTCGGAGACGTGAATGGAGACGGGCATGTTTAGCTCGCCGCAGCGTTCCCAGACGGGATCGAGCTTGGGGTCGTCTATCCTGATGAGCTTGTTTTTCCCGTCGCGCAGGTAGAGGCCAAGGCGCTTGAATTCCTTGAGGCCCGCCGCCCCGAGGCGGTGGCCTTCTTCGATCTGTTTGACGGCGCGCTGCGGGAAGTCCTCATCGTCCCAGCCGTGATAATCGAGCAGCATGTAATGGACGATCCGGCCGGGGTGCAATTGATCGGCGAGGGTTTTGTTTCGCTCGAAGTCCGAGGGCTTGCCGTCGGGACCGGGCGTGGTGGTGCCGGTGCCGAGGTTGACGG
>JAQGHH010000375.1 GCA_028288945.1 Phycisphaerales bacterium | reverse complement strand
GCGTTCACCGACAACCAGGTGCCGGCGACCTTCGCTCCCTTCGGCATTCAATTTCTCAATAACAAGCTGTACGTCACCTACGCCAAGCAGGATGCCCAGAAACTCAACGACGTCCCCGGCGCGGCTCTGGGCATCGTCGACGTCTACAGCACCAGCGGCAAACTGCTCAAGCGCGTCGCCACGGGAGGCGACCTCAACGCCCCCTGGGGCATGGCCATCGCGCCCAGCACCTGGGGCGCGTTCAAGGGCGACCTGCTCGTCGGAAACTTCGGCGACGGCACGATCAGCGTCTTCGACAAGAAGAACAATTTCATCGCCCAGGTACTCGATCCGACGCAGGCGAACGGCACCCCGCTCACGCTCCCGGGCCTGTGGTCGCTGACGCCGGGCGTGAAGGGGGCCAAGAACACGCTCTTCTTCAGCGCCGGCCCGGGCGGAGAAACGCATGGCGTGCTCGGGACGTTGACGGCGCACAAGTAGGGGCTTTGCGCCGCTTGCGGTTTCACGAATCCACAATTGGTTGGGCGGTGAAAGGGCAAGCGGGAAGAGCCGCGGTGCGGATCACCGCGAAAGCGCGAAGTGCGCGAAGACGGACGCGAAGAAGACAAAACGGCGAAGCGCCAAAGCCCCCAGAAATCAAGCATGTAGGGCGGACGTACCCGCCCACCGGTTGAACGTGAAATGGTGGGCGGGTACGCCCACCCTACGCGCTTTAGCGGACGCGGTTGACGCCAATCGCGCACGCGTCCGCTGATGCGGACCCTACGTGATCCACGGAGAAACGTTCGGCGAAGCCGAACCTACGAAATTCGTAAACGATCACGGGCGGGCCGCCCGTGCCACTGAAGCGCTTGTACGAAGTGATTCGGCTTGCCGTCCGCCTGCGCGGGGGATCAAGTCCCTCGCGCATTCCACGAGTAGGTATCCGAACAACAACACCCCCGCCAGCGGCTCGAGGCCTACGCCGTTGATCTGTTTGCCCTTCGGGAACCAGAGGGCCACGTACGCCGTGATGAATAGTGCGTATGAAGTGAATAAAACGACACGCGACGCCCGCGCGAATCGGGTGTGCGGGCGGAGCGTCGATTCCCACATGGCCCAGGCGAGCGTGGGGGCGACCAGCACGTACGTCGACGGCTCGGTCGCCTGGCCCAGAACGGTCATCCAGCAGACTGACAACCCCAGCATCCGCGTCAACAATCGGCGCGTCGACCAGCGGGCGCGAATTCCGCCGATGCAAACCGCGCCGATCAGTGCGCCCGCAGCCAGTTCGATCGCCACGAACGCGTGCGGGGACAGTCGCAGGTGGGCGACGCGCACCAACAGCAGCCGCACGTCGTGGTCCCATTGGTGGATCGTCTCGGGCTGGATCGCGTCGTTGAGCAGGTGCCAGAGCCATCGGCGATGCTCTTCCATGATCCACGCGCCCGGCCGCAATAGGAATGGAAGGGCCAGCCCGAGCGCCAGCATCAGCGCGTAACGCCAGGCAAACCGCCGGGGCCATGCGACGGCCAGCAGCAATCCCAATGAGAGCGGATAAATTTTCAGCAGCGTGGCGCACGCCATGCACAAGGCGGCGAGGGTCCACCGCTCGGTCGTCACGCAGGCGATCGCGGCCAGCATGCAGCCGATCACGATGCAGCTCGACTGGCCGTTGTTGAGGCACCCGGTGAAGGCGAAGAGTACGAGCAGGAAAATGATCGGCCAGTCGCGCCTTGCCAGCGGGCGCGGCAATCCCAGTCGGCAACACCACCAGAGCGCCCCCAAGCTCAACGCCGCCAGAAACACACGCCAGACGACTTCCCCCACCGCCATCGGCAGATAGCTGAGCGGGACGAACGCGATGGCCGTGATCGGGAGATAACGGAACCCGCCCCATGCGATGTTCGGGCGGCCGGGCTGGCGCTGGTCGGGCGGGACGTGTTCGTGGGCATAATCGTCGGGATGGCGGTAGAGGTGTTCCCCGTGCCGCCAGTGCATGCCGGCTTTGTAATAGACCTCGTAGCCGCTCTGTTTGTGGCGCGTCTGAACGGTCACGCGGACGCAGACCACGCAGAGGGCAACGGCCCAGAGGATCAGTGCAAGGTTGCGCAGGAACCCGCGTCGGGCGTCGGTCATCAAGCGAACACTACCGTGGCGCGGGTGGGGTGTGCGATCAGGGAATCCCTGATCGGCATGGGAAAATTCCCCTGCGGCTGGGGGTCGGGAAACCAAAGGTCCCTTCGGTGAGACACAGGTTACAGACCGAGCGCCGGCAGTTTGCCGTCGAGAAATGCTTGAAGGAACCCGGCGGCGGCGAGCGCGTCGAGCCGCTCCTTGCGGCCCTTGCGGGTTATTTTCTCTCCGCCGCGTTTGCGGTCAATAAGCTGCCGCTCGGCGTCGAAGCTGCTGAGCCGCTCGTCCACCAGAACCAGCGGCTTGCCCGCCCGCGCCGCCAGGTCGCGCGCCCAGGCGACGGTTGAACGCGCCGCGGGCCCGATCGAATCGTCCATGTTCAGGGGAACCCCGACGACCAGTCGCTCGACGCCTTCCCTGACTACCAGGGCCAGAACAAGATCGCGCGCCTGCTCGGGCGCGCTGACGGTCAGAACGTCAAAGGGAGTGGCAAACCGCCCCCCCTCGTCGCTCAAGGCGAGGCCGACACGCCGGGTACCGAGATCGATGGATAGGGTGCGCACGGCTGCAAGAGTAGGCAGTAAATGCTACAGACGAGTGCAAAATGCAAAATGAGGAGCGGTTGGACGGGCATACTGAGGACGCTGGTCTTCCGCATTTCATTTTGACTTTTGCATTTTGCACTTTGCATTCAATTTCGCTCTGCCTTCTGCTTACTTCCTCCCTCACTGATACCTATTCCCAAACTTCTCCTTCACCTTCCCCACCAGATCCTTCACGCGCTGGGCTTCGCCTTTGGGGCAGACGAGGGTGGCGTCGCGGGTGTGGACGATGATCATGTCGTTGATGCCGATGGTGGAAATCAGGTGCTCGGGGTCTTCGCTGACGATGATGTTGTCGTCGGAATCGACGAAGACGCACGTGTTGCACTCGACGGCGTTGCTGTGATCGTCCGTGCGGAGCGTCTCGGCGAGAGCCGGCCACGACCCCACGTCCAGCCATTGCACCGGCATCTCGACCACCGCAACCTGCGCCTTGCCCTTCCCCTGGCTGGCGGGCTCCAACACGGCGTAGTCGATGCTGATCTTCGGGAGGGCGGGATACACCTCCTGCAACACCGCATCCCGCCGGGGAGTGTCCCAGGCCTCGGCGATGCGGGTCAGGCCGCGGTGGGAAAGGGGCAGGTGTGTGGCGAGTTCCTTGAGAACCGTGTCGCAGCGCCAGACGAACATGCCGCTGTTCCAGTAATAGCGGCCGGATTCGACGTAGCGGTCGGCGGTGGGCTTGTCGGGCTTTTCCTTGAAGCCCAGCACGCGGTAGGCGGTGCCGCTGTCGCGCTTGAGGCGGAGGGGCTCGCCGCGATGAACGTACCCGAGGCCGGTGTGGCCGTGGCTGGGGAGGATGCCGAAAGTGACCAGCGCGTCGGGCTGCTCCTCGGCAACTTCAAACGCCGTCCGCACGGCGGCCTGAAAATTCTCCACCGGCTCGATCACGTGGTCGGCGGTGACGATTGCGGCGACCGCGTCCTTGTCGCGGTGATGGAGCACCGCGGCACTGAAGCCGACGGCGTTTGCCGTATCGCGGCCGGTCGGTTCGCCCAGGAGATTCTCCTTGGGCAATTCCGGCAGATTCTCAAGCACCTGCGGGCCGAACGCCGAGCCGGTACAGACGAAAATCCGCTCGGGGGGAAGGATGCCGCGGAGGCGGTCGTAGCTGAGCCGCAGGAGGCTCTTGCCTTGCACCACCGGGAGCAGTTGCTTGGGCCGGTTCCCACGGGACAACGGCCAAAGCCGCGTCCCCGCTCCCCCCGCCATGATTACGCCGTATTGCATAAAGTTGTGTTGTTGATTTCAGGGTTAGGATCCAGGGTTCGTGAGTTAGGAGTCAGGGTTTCAGGAGGTGAAAGATCGTGTTCCTGAGTATCAGTATCGGCGTCCGACGCTGAACCCTGAACCCTCACTCGTCCCACTATAACAGAAACTTCGGGTCGCGCTTGCCCGCGGCCTGCATCTTTTTCGCGAGTTCGGCCGATTCGGGCGCGCCGATCAATGCACGGGTTGCGTCGTTGCGGGCGATTTTACCCGGGCCGTCTTCGGTATTCACGCCCAGGAGCGACGCCAGAAACTCCCCCGCCACTTCATAAAGATACACAAACTGCCCGACCGTTTGCGGAGAAATCGTGGGGAAAACCACGGTCATCGTAGGCCGGCCGCCCTCACGCAGCCCGTGCTCGGCGGCCAGTTTTTGAGCGTGGGACAACGCCTGAAAGTTCGATCCGGACAAATACTGCAAGTCGGCAGCTTCCTTGGGGCCGGGCGGAATCGTCAGCTTCTGCCCGAACCGCTCGACTTCCAGAAATGTGATGAATCGATCCTCGGCCCCTCTTAACCCGGCGCTCCCGCCCGCCCCCGCCCCCCGCGGCCACAGTTGGCCGAACCAATCGACCATTGATGCCAGGGCCGCGGCGTGAGACCAGATGGTGTGGGTCGTCTTGTCCTTGTTCAGAAGCAGATAATGGACCGCCGCCAGCAGGGCGGCGGGGTTGGCCAGGGGATCGGCTTCCTTGCAGCGCTTGTCCATGTCGCGGGCGCCTTCGAGGAGGGCTTCGATGTCCGTCCCGCACATGGCCGCACTGAACAAGCCCCCCGCCGACAGCAGGCTCTGCGGGCCGCCGATGCCCTGCGGCAGTGTTAAAGTGCGGTAGCCCTCGGCCGCCGCGATCTGTTGCAACGTCCCGCCCGAAGCGGCAGAGACGGCCAGGATGTTGTCACCATACTTCTTCCCGAGCTTCCCCTGAAGCATTTCGCGGAAGTAAAAAAACTGGGCGGCGGTCTCAGGGGCGTCATCGCGATCACTGATGACGTTCAGAATCGACTTCTTCAGTTTGGGCGCGACGAGATCGCCGATCGCCTTGATCTGGTCCGGGTCGGCGCTGTCCACGACAAAGAGCTGCGGCCCCGTCCGCACGCGCTCGCTCATCAGGTTGTAAGTGAACGGGTTGAGCGCGTTCTGAAGGGCATTGCATCCCGACGCCGTTCCACTGGCGGCCAGGACGATCAGCGTGTCGCACCGGTCGCGGAAATGCTCGAGTTCGCGGTTGACCGCGTCCACCGCGTCTTCATCGTAAGGGAGCTCGCGAAACGGGTGTTTCCCAGCCTTGCGGTCGTCGGCGGCCTGCCGGATGAGAGACTTGAGCCGGGGCGAAAGCTGCTTGAGCTCCGCGTCGCTGATGCCGTGCTTTTCACCCACCACGTCGGCGGCCGCGTTCTTCCAATACAGGCCCAGGCGGTCCATGCTCTACCCTCACCGTCGGTTACGAAAGCGGGGTAGTGTAAGGAGAACAACTCCAAAGGCAACGCCAGCCGCCGTTCCGGCAATAGTGCTACAATTCACCCATGGCATTGACCTGCAATATCGACGCGAAGGGGAAATTCGTCCGCCTGATCTACGGCATTATCCTGGTCGCAGCCGGTGCCAGCCTAATCTACTTCTGGGCCCTCCACAGCGGCTCAACGCTGCGCTGGACGGTGAGCCTGCTCTGCCTGCTCGGCGGAGCCTTCGCCGTCTTTGAGGCGCGGGCGGGATGGTGTGTGGTCCGCGCGATGGGAATGAAAACGCCGATGTGAACGCCGTCGCGGTTCTTGTGCGACAAAAAATACGCGTCTTAGTTCTTCACACCCCGGTAACACACGCACACGCCGAACGTCATCGGGTGCTGCTCCACCTGCGTGAAGCCCGCCTCGCGCATCATCGTCATCATCTGCTCGCGGCCGATGAACGTGTTCACGGATTCGGGGAGGTATTTATAGGCCCCCGTGCGGTCGCCGCTGATAAGCGTGGCGGTGCGGGGGAGGATTTTGCGGAAATAGAAATTGTAGAAGGCCCGTAGAACGGCGTTGGTCGGCAGGGAGAATTCGAGGATCAGCAGCCGCCCGCCGGGGCGGAGGATGCGGAAGAACTCGCGGACTGCCGCCGACGGGTCGGCGACATTGCGGATGCCGAAAGCGATCGACGCCACATCGGCGGACGCATCGGGCAGCGGCAGCGCCGTCGCGTCGCCGCAGGCGAACTGGGCGAGGCTGGCGAGGGTATGGCTGCCGCCCACGCCTTTTACCGGACGCGTCATCGCCTTCTGCCGGGCCAGCGGGAGCATCTCGTAGGTGAAGTCGATCCCCAGCACCTGATCCCGCGGCGGCACCACGCGGTATTGCCGGCCCTGCCCGGCATTGGCCGCGTTCGATAATGCCTGGGCGAACCGCAATGTCAGATCGCCCGTGCCGCAGGCCACGTCCACCACCCGATCGCTGGGCCCCACCTCGGCCAGCTTCACCGCCTTTTTTCGCCAGCTTTCGTCCATCCACAGGCTGTGCAGGCGGTTGTTAAGGTCGTAACTGGGCGCGATGGCCGCGAACATCCGCTGCACCCGCCCCCGTTTGTCGGCGACGGCGTGAGGATTGCGCAACAGCGCGTCGTCCCAGGCGGGAGCCGTTGCCTCTGTCGTGGAATTTGTGGTTTCGGTAGACATCATCGTGACAAAGCCGATTATAGGGGAAGGAAGAAGGAGCCAGAAGCCGGGAGCCGGAATTGAAGGCCGGCGAACGATCCGGTTCCGATAATGTCCGCGATTTCTGCATTCTTCCGGCTCCCGGCTTCTGGCTTCTGGCTCCTTCGCAGGAGAAATATGTCCGACTACATCTGGCTTAACGGCGAAATCATCCCCTTTTCCGAGGCCCGCATCGGGGTCGAGGACCGCGGCTTTCAGTTCGCCGACGGCGTCTATGAAGTCGTGCGACTCTATCAGGGCAAGCCTTTCACCCTTTCCGAGCATCTGGATCGCCTGACCCGCTCGGCGGAGGCGATCAGGCTTTCGGTGCCGCTCGCTAAAAACGCATTGGCCGCGGAGATCGGCAAGCTCGTCGCCAGATCCGGCCACCGCGACGGGATGGTTTATTTGCAGCTCACCCGAGGCTGTTCGCCGCGGAACCATGTGATTCCGCCGGACGCGAAACCGACGCTGTTGTTCTACGCGCGCCCGCTCCCGCCTCCTCCCGTTCCGGGCGAGGGCGAAGGGGTGAAACTGCTGGCGGTCGCGGACGAACGGTGGAAGCGCTGCTGGATCAAATCGATCGCGCTGCTGCCCAATATTCTCGCCAAGAGCGAGGCGGTCGCCGGGGGGTTTGACGAAGCGGTTTTCATCGACCACGGCATGGCCACCGAATGCTCGGCGAGCAACCTCTTTGCCGTCATTAGCGGAAAACTCGTCACCCACCCCATCGGCTCGAAAGTGCTTCCCGGCATCACGCGGGCGGTGCTGCTGGAGTGTGCCGAGGAACTGAAAATCCAAGTGGACGAGCGCCCCCTCCCCGAAGAAGAAGCCACCCGCGCCAGCGAGCTGTTCATCACCAGCACGACACGCGAAGTAAGCTGGGTGGCACGCTGGAACGAGCGCTACATCGGCCAGGGCCGATGCGGGCCGATCACCGCCGCGTTGCACCGCGCGCTGCAAAGCCGGATCGCCGCATCGTAGGTTCGGCTCCGCCGAACACTCCGTTAGCGGTGCTGTTCGGCGGAGCCGAACCTACAGCACTGCGTGTTGCGAATCATTCCCGCGGGTCGCGCAAGTCTTCCTGCTCCTGACCGTCGCGAATGTCATTGAGCAAATCAACGTAATCGGCGTCGTCGAGCTCGAACCACTCGGGGATCGCGGCGACCGAGCAGCCGCGCCGCGCGGCCAGCGCCGCCAGGACGCGCTGCCGCAGGTCGGGGTCGAGAATTTCGCGAATGCGGATCATGCCGGCGATTATATCCGACACCAGGACCCTTAGCGTATATTGGGCGTCCTCGCGCCGCTTACCGAATGCGCCCTGTGCGCCGCGGCGTATCATCGTCCGGGCGATCCCCTGCGTCCTGCGAAGATTCGAGATCTGATCGTTATCGTTCTGGCAAATCTGGCGTCATTCGGTTTCGGAGAGTTGGCGGAGATGATGCGTTCATTTGAGCAATGAACGAACTTGCCCGATGAGGCGCGGGCCGCCGTCGCCCAGGAATTGAATCTCCACATCAATCCGCCAGATCGCCGGCTGACCATTCTGAGCGCCGGCAAGCTCGGCGACTTTCACCCAGTCCTTTTCGGTGGTCACCAGAACGTCAGCGCCCTCCGACGTGGCTAGCGCGCGGAGGTCGGCGAGGTCCTGCGCCGTGTAATGATGATGATCCGCGAACCACCGATGGCCGGCGTACGAACGGCCAAACGATTCAAGCTGCCGGTGCAACACGTCCGGATTCCCCAGGCCGCAAAATGCGAAGAACCGCCGGGCTCTTAGATCATCGAGAGCGCGGTCGGGTGGGCTGAAAGGGGCGGCGTCGCCGGTGCGAAGGCCCGTCAGCGCGTGGATCGCCCGGTAGATAGGCGCGGTCGGATTGTGCCGGCGAACTCGCGTCTCGATCTGCCCGAGTTGCGCTTCACCGGCGCGGTCTGCATGCGTGATGACCACCGCCCCCGCGCGTGCCAGCCCGCGCGCCGGCTCACGCAAGAGCCCGCGCGGCAAAACATGCTCCAAGCCGAATGGGTCTGTCGCGCTCAGCAGCACGATATCCAGGTCGCGGGCGGCGGCGCGGTGCTGGAAGCCGTCGTCGAGAAGAAAAACGTCGATCGAAGCATTCTCTTTGAGCGCCGCCTCGGCCGCGATAAGTCGGCTCGGATTGGCGCGAATGATGACCGGCCTGGTCCCGGGCGAGTTGAGGCAACATTCGAGCATTCGTTGCTCGTCCCCCAGCGTGCCGGCGGCCGACTTGTAACCCCGCGACAGCACGGCGACCGTCCGCCCGCCATCCCGCAGATTCGCGGCGAGCCAGCGGATCATCGGCGTCTTGCCCGTGCCCCCTGCCGTGAGATTGCCGATGCTGATCGTCGGCCGGCCGAGGCCGCGCGCCCGCTTGATGCCCGTGTCATACATCCGGTTGCGCAGCGACATCGCGCCGGCATAGAACGGCTCCGCCGTCGCTAGCGCCGCGCGGAGAAGTGTGGCAGACACGCCGCGGCGTGATCCGCTCATCACTTCGCGAATATAGTTCTCGGAATCAGAGTTCATGTTCACTGCTGAACACAATCTTCTCGCGCGGCATTCGCTCGATGTGAAATGAATCTAGCAGATCGACCGCGCGGATTCCTGCCGCGGGGATTTCGATCCCGCACCATCGTCCGAGCAACCCCAGCACGCGCTCGGGCGGGATGCCCAGTTCGCGGTAGTGGGACAGTCGCGTGTCGCCGTGACGTTTTGCAAGACGGCG
>JAQGHH010000358.1 GCA_028288945.1 Phycisphaerales bacterium | reverse complement strand
GACGAGATCCTCTAACAAATGGCTGACGCGTTGGAAGCATGAAGGCGCGTTCTCAAAACGGCGCAAATTTACGCTCGGCCCCACACCCCAGACCTCTCCGCCGAGTACGAGGGAGAGTGAGCAGCGCGTTCAACCGCTCGCGGTGAAATGCTGGATGCCCCTCGCCGACGGGCCTACCATCGCGGTGTGAATTCTTGCGTCGGCGGGAGACCGCTCTGAAGGAGAACTCTGCTCATGGAACTCGAATATTCCAATCGGCACGTCGTCGTCACCGGCGGCACGGGAGCGCTCGGGGCGGCCGTCGTCGGGCTGCTCGTGAACTCCGGCGCGACGGTCCACATTCCCGCCCACCGCGCGCCCGATCCGGCCAAATTCCCATTGGCCCGGCACGAGCGGGTGAAAGTCGTCGCGCCCGTCGATCTGAGTGACGAAGACGCGGTCCGCTCGTTTTATCAGTCCTTGCCGCCGCTGTGGGCGTCGGTGCACGCGGCGGGCGGATTCACCGCCGGCCCGATCACGGAAACGTCGCTCAAGGATTTCCGCGAGATGTTCGAGACAAACGCGGTGACGAGCTTCCTCTGCTGCCGCGAGGCGGTGCGCAAGATCCAAAGTTCCGCCGGCACCCGCGGCGGCCGCCTCGTCAACGTCGCGGCCAAGGGGGCGATCGTGCCCGCCGCGGGCCTCTCCGCCTACGCCGCCAGCAAGGCGGCGGTCGCCAATCTGACGTTGTGCCTGTCGGAAGAACTCGCCGCCGAGGGGATTTGGGTGAACGCGGTGCTCCCGTCAATCATGGACACGCCCATCAATCGCCAGGTAATGCCCAAGGCCGACTTCACCAAATGGCCCAAGGTGGAAGAGGTCGCGGCTACGATCGCGTTCCTCGCGTCGCCGCAGAACGCCGTGACGCGCGGCGCGCTGGTGCCGGTCTATGGTCAAAGCTAGAGACGTAACGCGCATCGAGCCGGCGCTGCGCCTTAACACGGTCCTCTGATGAATCAGTAGGCCGGACATAAGATTTTCGAATTCACTTCGAGCGGATTTCAACCCAGAGCGTCTGAGGTTCGCGGCTGACCTTGAGATGCCAGTTGCCGTCTTCGTTGTCGGACTTCGGCGGCGCGTATGTGTGAATAGCGGTTTGCGGGCTCGCTGACCCTTCGCTCCAGCAGAAGCTCACCTCGGTGGGGCTGGCGTCAGTCACTTCATAGGCTAGAGACGCTTCCGCCTTGCGGAACGACTTGCCGCCATCATTTGTGAAGCGGACGCGGACGGGCGTGCCGGCGGTCGCCCCTTCGAGGTCAGCGTCGGCCCACGTAAAGCTCTGGCTCCAAAAGTCGGTCGGTTCGGGCGGATGGCGCTCGATCTTCCAGTTTTTCACGACCGAAGCCCACGTCTTGCCGCCGTCGATCGAGCGGTCGATCGCGTAGTTCACCGGGGCCGGCGGGGCTCCCGACGCCTGCCATGCCGCGGCATACAGGTGTACCGGCTTTGCGCCGCGCGGGGCCGTCAGCTCCAGCGTGACCTTCGGCGAACCGAGCTTGCCTTCCACGACGTGCGCCTCGGCCTGAGCCGCGAGCGGGCCCGCGGAAACGATTCCCCGCCCGCCCACCGCGTACGTGATGGCGTTGTCGCCCTCGTGCAGGTGCGGCATCGTGCAGACGTTGGCCTGGCAGACCGTGGTCCACGACACGCCGGTGTCTTTGAGCGCGGTCACTCCCGCGTTAAAGCGAAGCAGGTATTGCTGGCAGCCCTTCACGCCGTCCGTGAGATCCAGCCCGTCCTTGAGCGCCGAGCCCTCCTGCCACGTTTTGCCTTGATCGGTCGACACCTGAACAGTGCACTGCGATGGCCCGCGCTGCACGTGAAGCACCAGGCCATTTTTCGCGCCCGCGTCATACACGCCCCATGGCTGCGTATTTGCGGGCATCGCGGCGATGACATACGGAGTGTAGAACTCGAACGTGACGTGGTCGGCCGCTTCGTCGATCACTCCCTGGTGGTAGGTTCCGCCCGCAAAATCGGGCGCGTAGGAGTAGACCGCGTTCGCGTAGCGCGCCTGGCCGTCGTGCGAGCCGGCTCCCTTCTTTGATCGATACATTTTGTCCGGCTGATTGACCCACGTCCGATCGCGCGTGGGGCCGGGCACATTCTTCGCGTCGTAATTGCGGCCCCAGAAAACGAACGTCTTTCCGTCCTCCAGCCCCGGCCGCAGATAACGCCGCAGGCTTTCACCGCTGCGCAGATGGACCATCGGCGGCGGCCCTGCGTAGCCGGCGAGGTACTCGACCGAGTCAACCATTGTGTAGACGCCGCGGGCGTCGTCATCGTGAAGCCCCGAGGCGCGCCAGCCGTGCTGCCGGGCCGGATCAAACGTGGGATTCGCCAGTTCCTTCACGGCCGGAATGATCTCCTGCAGCGCCAGCAGCCGTTCGCCGCGACGGTCGTAGATCACGGTCGAGATGTCATGATCCAGCAGCGCCCAGCGGCCCGCGCCGTAAGCGCCGCCCGCCAGGTAAACTTCGAATGAATTGTGCCCTTCGACGCCCGCCACTCGCGAGCGGCAATGCCCGAGCAGGGCCTCCATCTCCGCAGACCACTGGGCGTGTGTGGTGCCGCAGAGGGCAAAGCCGTCGCCGAACAGCCCTGTCCAGTATTCACGGCCCTTGTCCCCGCCGAACTTCCCGCTGAAGCAGTTGCGCAGGCCTTCTTCGCCGTGCCAGTAGTTGAGATTGCGCCAATACCAGGAGGCCAGCGCCTTGTCTTCGTCGGTGGTCACGGCGCGGCCGGTCA
>JAQGHH010000350.1 GCA_028288945.1 Phycisphaerales bacterium | reverse complement strand
CGGCGCACACGGCCAGCATCAAGGCCGCACGACGGCACCACATAAATGTCCCAATCCTTCCGTAGCCGCCGACCATCTGCCAGGAGAGAGGCGGCTTCGACAACCCACTTTTTCGACAGCCACAGTATAGCATGGTTTTGGGGCCGGGCGAATTAAATGGACGATATGGATTGTGACCTTCTCAACACACGACACTGCCGCCGGGTGTTTCGAGCAGTAGGACCTTCAGCCGAGGAACGGAACCCGCCTGGCCTTTTTCATCTCGAACGGTTCTCGACCCACTTGCCTCAGTGCCGCGGGCAGTTTGAAGACATATAGGACGCAGCCCATCAGAAGCCCCGCGGCAATCAGGACCAGGCCGTAGGTCGGACGCAGGCCCGCAGGGCCGGGTGCGTGCGACAACAGCGACCATTTCCACAGCGCCAGCAGAACAACCCCTCCCAGCAGGGAGCCGATGGCCGACAGGGCCAGCATCGGCATGAGCCTCCGGTTCCGCCGGAGGCCGGCGTCGCACGAATCGCACAGGCCGTGATAGCCGGTGTATTCCGCCTCGATCTCCGGGGAGCGCGACTCGTTCAAAGCGCACCAGACCTGCGCGCCCGGCTTGATCCGGTGCGTTCCTTTCCGGATGCGCGGGTCCTCCGACGTCCAATGGATTTGCCAAACGGCAACGACGGGGGAACGGCCGCAAGACGCGCAGCGAGGCCCGGCGTTATCCAGCCCGAACCGTTCCGCCGCCCAGTCCGCGACGTAATTCACCGCAAAGACGCGGCTGCCGAGCAGTGCGAGAACCGTTTCAAACGGCGCGTTCCTTTCGAGCAGTTCGTCCACCCTCGCGGCGAGTTCGGGCGTCACGTCGGATCGCACGCGGTCCGGGCGCTGTCCATCCATGTTGGCATCGGCGGCTCTGGATGCCGCGACAGCCGCCGCTATCGCAGAATCGTCAAGTGGCGCCGGCTCGACTCGCCCTGTTTCGGGCGGTTTGAATTCCACCCACCGTCCGCACCCGGCACATCGCGCCTTCCCACCCAGAGCCCTGGGTTCGACGGCGTACCGCTTCCCGCACACGCACGTGACGGCAATCTTCGCCATTGGCGGCCTCCCTTTCACCACGGGCACCTACTCACGCCCGCATGCGCACTTTACGTTCAAACGGTCATCAGGCGAGATATGCCGCGGAGGGTTTGACAGTGTATGTGTGCGGTCATAGCTTCGCGACGGTTTAAAATGCCCAGGAATCCCCGGCCCAAACTCGCCGCCCGCGCAGCCCCCGCGCCGCCTCCGCCGGCCGGCGAGGCTCGCGTGCAGGCCATTGTAATTTCCCTCGCGGCCGTCGGGGTGCTCGCATGGCTGGGACTGGACACCGGCCGCGGCATCGGCTGGGCTCGATGGGCGATGATCGGCGTTGCCGCGGCGATCGGTTGTCTTCCTCCCATGGCGAGGTTGATCGCCGCTGCCGTCGCGCGTGTCCGGCACCCCTCGCCGCGGGCCCGGCAGTGGACCGCGCTCCTCGTCGGCATCCTTTCCGCGGCCTACTTTATCCTGACGGCGTTCAACCAGGGCCGCGATCTTTTCCCCAAGACCCACGACGACTGCAGCTACCTGATTGGCATGCAGATGCTCGCTCGCGGGCGGTTGTGGATGCCCCCGCTGCCGCTGCCGGACTTTTTCGATTCGTTTGACATTCTCGTCCGGCCGGTCTATTGCTCGCTTTATTTTCCGGGCACCGCGCTGCTGTATGTGCCGACGGTTTGGCTCCATTGGCCCAGCTATCTCATGCCGGCCATGGCCTCGGGCGCGGTCGTGGCGATGCTTTACCTGATCGTGACCGAGCTGCTCGACGGCGCGGCCGGGCTGCTGGCCGCGGTCATCCTTGCTTCGCTGAGCTGGTTTCGGGTTTATTCGATTTTGCTGACAAGCCATGTGCCGATGCTGCTCTTCGGGCTGCTGCTCATATGGGCGTGGCTGCGCTGGCGCGAGGGTCGGCAACTACGCTGGGCGCTGGCGATGGGCGTCTTCGCCGGTTGGGCGGCCATCACCCGCCCCGCGGACGCGCTGGTCTACGCGCTGCCGCTGGGAATCGCCATCGGGTGGGATTTGCTCAAGCATCGCCCACGCGGCTGGCCCGCCGTGCCGGCGCTGCTCGTCGCGGGCGCTGCGCCGTTCCTGCTGTTGCAAATGGTGTTTGACCTGGGCGTGACCGGTCATCCCCTTCGCGCCCCGTACGGCTACTACCTGGAGCGCGATCAGCCCAACACTTCTTTCGGCTTTCGGCAATACGACGCCTCGGCTCAGCCGCAATCCACGCTCCCCGAGAAGCGCGAATCCTACGACCATTGGCGCCCGTATCTCCAGGCGCATGCGCCTGGCAACGTGCCCCAACTTTGGGCGCGCCGCTGGCTTCCGATGATTGCAGAAGCCATCACACAATGCCGGCTGATGCTGCTGTTCATCCCCATCGCGCTGGCCGGTTTGGGCGACCGTCGGCGATTGATACTCATGGGCACTTTGCCTTTGTTCGTACTGATCTATTCGCTGAACCCCATTTTCCTGGAGCACTATGCGATCCTGATCATGCCCGCCGTGATCTTCGCCATCCTGTTGGGCGGCCGCACCCTCGCGGCCGGCCTTCCCCGATGGGAAAGGCAGGTGTTCGCGGCGTTCGTGTTGGCCGTGTTGACGATCTCGGGAACTTCGTTCTGGGAAGTGAACCGCCATGTTTCGACGGCACAGACGGCCGTCTCCGACGAGACATTCAGTTCGCCGCTGCTTCAAATCCTGCATGACCGCCTTGCGGAAGACGTGACCCAGCCCGCTGTGGTCCTCTTCACCTATCACCCCGGCGGCCGCTTCTTCGAGGAGCCCGTCTACAACACTGACGTGGCCTGGCCCGACGACGCCCCCGTCATCCGCGCCCACGACCTGGGCGACGCCCGCAACCGCGAGATCTACGCCTACTACGCCCGCACCCAGCCCGAGCGCATGTTCTACCGCTTCGACCCGCAGGCGACTCCGTCTCTGAAAGAACTCGGCCGGGCAAGAGACCTTGCCCCGGCAAGCACTCGCCCCGCTCAGTGATGGCACATTACCGTATTCGGACGGGTCAACATCCGTTTCCGGCCTCATTTTGTCTGCAAACTTCCGACGGCTTTGGGTATAGTGCGATCCCGCGCCGGGGCCGTACGAGGAGATTCGTGGGAACGACTCTTTTCAATCCACACGTGGTTTGTCTGGCCATCGGAATGATGATCGGCGGAGGTCGCGTTCTCTCCGCGGGGCCGGCCACGGCGCCGGCCGGCCCGGCGGTGCAGCCCGTGGCCACGACGCAGGCCGGGGCGGCGACGAAGCCCGCCGACGCCGGCCCTAAGGCCGGGGCCGTTGAGCGGCACAAGAACGCCGACGCGCGGTGGGTTCAGGTCCAGCGGCAGCAGCGCGAGCGGACGCGCGACCATTGGCCGTCGGTGGCGCCGGCCGCGACGCTTAAGCCCGGCGCGCTGGTCTCGCTGAAAATGTCGGGGGACCGTCTGGAGGCGAAGGTTTCGGAATTGAACGCCGTCTCCGCCGTGCGCATTAACGTGGAAGGGAGCACCGCGGTCTGGACGCTCATGCGGTCGCGGGGCGGCCTCGCCGGGCCGCTCGGCCCGGGCGGCGTCCGTCCGTCGCCTCTCGTCTTGATCAACCGCTTCGATCTCAATGCGAAGGACGATGAGCCCTGGGCCTTTCATCTGAACGCCAACGAGCAGAGGATTTCGATCTCGTCGCAGTCGATTTACGAAATTGCCAGCCTCATTCAGGCCGGCGCCGGGGTCACGCTGACGGTCAATGAGTTTACGCAATTCGGCCAGCCGGCGGCGAACCTGCTGACGGCCCGGGCGGCGTCGCTGCCGCAACTGCGCGCGGAGCACCCGGCGGAGTTTCGGCAGTACGTGTTGCCGCTGCTCGGGAAGTTTTCCGACGCCTCATTTCTGACCCCCGGCCCCGGCGACGTTTACTCGGTGTTCACCGAAATCCCCGCGGATGCGAAGACGTCGGAGCAGTTGGAAATGCTGCTGCCCGATTTGGACGCCGACAACCCGGCCGACCGCGATGCGGCCAGTTCCCGGCTCGCAAAGTTGGGTGCGCCGGGCGTGCTGGCCGCGTTGCGGCTGGATCCTTCGGGCCTGTCGGAAGAACAAAAGATCCGCCTGCGGAATTTCGTGGCCGCGCACAGCCGGCGCAACCTTCCCAACCCGCTGGCGGCCCGGAAGGACGCCGGTTTTTTGGCTGACTGCCTGGAATTCGACGACCAGGCCGTCCGCGCCGCGGCCCGCGCCGACATTGAAAAGCGCCTGGGGCACGCGGTCGATTTCGACACCGCTTTAGGTGGCGACCCCGCCGCCCGCGCCGCCGACGAAATCCGCAAAGAGTTGCTTCCGCCCGCCCCGCCGCCCGCGACCGGCCCGGCATCCCAGCCGGCGCCGCAGGCGTGATGTGCGTTCTCAGGAATGCCGTCGGAAGAAGCCGGCGGTGTCGTTCAGCACCGGCGCCAGCCATCGGAAAGGCCACGCCAGCGCCAACACCACGCCCACATGTGCACGGTCTGAATAATTGATGCACTCGACCTGCCCGCCCGCCTGCCGGATAGCGGCGGCGAGCCGGGCAACGTTCTCCGGGCCGACCGTCGTGTCCTTCAAACCCTGCACCAGCAACATTGGCGGCGCGTGGCCGTCCACGAAATGGGTCGGCTCGATCTTCGGATCGGGCTTCGTGTCTTCGCGGCCCATCCCAAACGGCCCTCGATCCTCCGGCGGCGGGACGAAATCGTACGGGCCGGATAACGCCACCGTGCCTCGAATGACGTTCCGATCCAGCCCGACGTCCTTCAGGTAATGCGCGTCCAGTGTGATCAGCGCCGCGATATGCGCCCCGGCGGAGTGGCCCATCAGATAAATGTGCTTCGGGTCTCCTCCGAATTGGCCGGCGTTGTC
>JAQGHH010000405.1 GCA_028288945.1 Phycisphaerales bacterium | reverse complement strand
CCCGATGCGACGGGGGGAATGTCGATGTGGTGCTCGTCGATCAGGCCGCGGAGTCGGCGATGAAGGGCGAAGCCGTGACTGCGCCGGTCCGCCAGGTCATGCACATCCAGGTGCTCTGGACGCCCGCCCGCGAGATGAAAGCCGTCACCTCCAACGCCGCCATCAAGTGGTACGTAATCGGCGCACAGCCACGGGACCTGCTGGAATATTCGGGAACGGCGTTCGTCGCCCTCGCCAATGACGGCGACGGTGGCACAACCCTGACCATTCGCAAAGCCACCATCAAGCCCTCAGAAAACCACGGCGCCCTGACCGACCCGATCGGCCCCTCGAACATGGAAGGCACCATCGTCGCACGGCTGGATGAGCGGACCGTCAGTCGAGTGCTGGGAGAAATGAAGGCGACCACCGCCGGGGCAACGATCGCCCGGCCGAGCGTGGCGCATGCGGGGTCGGTGGATAAGGCGATTGTACCGTAGGTTCGACAGATCCTGCCGTGGCGTCCCGTAGGGCGTACTTTAGTACGCGATTCTCTCGCGACCGACGCGGGAACGCCGCGTACTAAAGTACGCCTATGTTTTCCTGGCCAGTCGTCCCAGGATTGACTTCCGCCCAAACTCGTACTTCACATCATCCAGCACCGGCAACGCATCGCCGGTGGGGATCGGCTCATCCAGCGGCACCCAACTCTTACAACCCGCATACGCCGGCGTGTTGGTGATTGATAGCGGCTCGTGCAACTCGTACGCTCGCACGAGCAATAGATAGAGTGGGTTCTCCGGCCGATAGTTGAAGCGCATGTCGATTAACGGCGGCGTCCAGACGTGTTCGGAATCCAGCGCGTCCATCTGCCGCCGGGACGCGAGTTGGATAATGTCGGTCACGACGCCGGCGATGCTCAATCGCACTTGCTCGGGCTCGGCGGTCCGGGCCTCAAACCCGGCGTGGGCTTCGTCCTTGAGCATCTTCAGATTCTGGTGCACGTAGGTGGGGAAAAGAAGAAACTCGCGGTTCTCAACTTCAAACTCCCCCGCCGACTCGTAAATCCCGCCCTTGCGCAGCAGCAGGATCTGACGGCCGGATTCCAGGGCGTCGGCGACCGTCGCCCATTCCTTCAACGCAACTTGCAATGAACTTGGCCAGGCCATGATGTGGAATGATAGCCGGTCCGATCAAACGGGGAGATCGGGCTTTTCCTCGAATTCGTCGCGGTTGCGCTCTTCGTGCACGACTTTCCAAAGCTGCTCGAGGAGGGGCTCGGTGCCGTGACGGGTAGCGCCGGAAACGGGGAAAATTGTCTTGCCCGGCAGCTCCTCGCGGAGACGGTCCAGGGCGTCGTTATCGACTGCGAGATCCGTCTTGTTGGCGGCGATCACTTCGCGCTTCTCCGCCAATGTCGGGCTGAAGGATTCGAGCTCCGCGCGGATGGTACGGTAATTGTCGGCGGGATTGGAGCCGTCCGGGGGGAACAGGTCGAGCAGGTGAACGATAATCTTCGTCCGCTCAATGTGCTTGAGAAACGCGTGGCCGAGGCCCGCGCCGTGCTGGGCGCCTTCGATGAGGCCGGGGATGTCGGCGACGACCATCCGCCGATCGCCCACCAGTTCGACGATGCCGAGGATCGGCTCGAGCGTGGTGAACGGATAGTCGGCGACCTTGGGCCGGGCCGCGGAGACGGCGCGGAGCAGCGTGCTCTTGCCGGCATTGGGCATTCCGACGAGGCCGATGTCGGCGATCAGCTTGAGTTCGAGTCGGAGATTTCGCTCCTGCCCTTCGGTGCCGGGCTCGGCGAAGCGCGGGGCCTGATTGGTGGAGGAGCGGAAATGCCAGTTGCCCTTGCCCCCCTTTCCGCCGCGGGCGACGACGACGCGCTTGCCCGGCACATTGAGGTCGGTCAGGCGAACGTCGTGGTCGGAATCATAGACGAGAGTGCCGACAGGCACGGGGATGACGAGGTCTTCCCCGGTGAGGCCGTACATTTTCTTGCCCATGCCCTGTTGGCCGCGGTCGGCTTTCCAGTGGTGCTTGCCGGAAAAGTCCAGGAGGGTGTCTTTGCTGGTGTCGGCCACGAGGATGATCGACCCGCCGTCGCCCCCGTCGCCGCCGTCGGGCCCGCCCTTTGGGACGTACTTTTCGCGGCGGAAGGAGACGCACCCCATCCCGCCGTCGCCGGCTTTCACGTGGATTTTGGCTTCATCGACAAACATGGGGAATAGTAGGCAGAGGACAGTAGACAGACTGCAGAACAAGAGAGGATCGAGGACAGACGATCGATGATGGCGCGATGGCCATCCTCCATCTTCTATCTTCGATCCTCTTGGCTTTCTGCCTACTGCCTACTCGTTAGACGCGAATATGTACTTTGCGGCCCTGGAATTCGACGGTGCCGTCCTTTAGGGCGAAGAGCGTGTAGTCGGTGCCGCAGCCGACGTTAAAGCCGGGTAGGAACTTGGTCCCACACTGACGGATGATGATGGAGCCTGCGGGGACGAACTGGCCGCCCCACGCCTTCACCCCCCGGTATTGCGGGTTGCTGTCGCGACCGTTCTTCGTGCTGCCTTGACCCTTCTTATGTGCCATGACGAATCCTCAACTGCGAATTTGCGATTGCCGATTTGCGGTTTGCGAATGAAATACGGGGCATTCAGCGGCGCAAATACAAGCCCCCGCCTTTTCCAGCGGGGGCGGAAGTATAGTCAATACGTCAGAGGGACTCAAGGGGATCGGCGCAACAATCCAAATCCGTCGTTTTGCACGTCCCCAATCGCAAATCGTCCCATTACCTCATGATCCACCGCTCGGCCCGGTCATGCACGTCGTCCTTTTCGGGCTTCACTTCATCGCCCCAGATGATGTAGTTGAGCTCGAGGGTCTTGCGGAGGATGACGGGCTTTTTCTCGGCGTCGAGCATCGGCTTGCCGTCGTCGGTTTTCATTTCGGCGAATTCGCCGCTAAGCCCGCCGACGTAGATGCTGAAGCTGCCCATGCGGGCCATGGGTTCTTCCCAGATGGCGACGCCGTCCTGGGCCTGGTCCTCGCCCTGGTGGAGGCGGCCGGAGATGTCCGTGGCGGACTTGAGCATCTCGTTGGCTTCGCGCTTCTTGATGGCCTGGAAGACTTCCAGCGCAATGTTTTGGTCGCTGCGATGGATCTTGCCGTCCTGCGTGACCATCTCGAATTGCGGCAGAAACGTCTGCTCCTCGCCGCTTTCGTTGACGACGGTGTAGGTGATGTACCAGTACGCGGTGGGCGTCTTCTGCCCGGCGACGGCAACCGCGATGCGCTTGGGCACGCCGTGGCGGAACTTGAGTTGCCAGGTCCGGGGCGTTTGCTGGTCGGGAGGAAGGATGCTGGGCTCGGGGTACTTTTTGGCCCGCGCCTGGCCGGCTACCAGCAACAGGAATGTGATGCCCACGAGCAGCGCGGCGAGGGCCGGGGTTGGTCGGACAAGGTGCCTCATCTTCATCGGGTGAACCTCCGCGGGTGTTGTGCGATGCGGCGTCCGGCGCGTAATTAATTACGCAGTCTCGCGCCAATACAGGGGCGTGACGCGGGGCAAGCCACGCAAAGAAGCTTTGCCCCACCATACCAGACACGCTAATCTTAAATCGCGTGAGGTCGCTGTCAAATTTTCTCCGAAGGGACGCCGGGGATTCCGGCGCCGCGCCGGTCAATTGCCGACCGGCTCGGCCCGAAGAACTCCACGGCGCGCTGCGGCTGATCCTCGCTTCCGCGAGCCATGGCGCTGACGACGCGCAGGTTCATGAGTTTCTCGCGTTCGCAGGCCAGCGCAACATCGACGTCAACGCCATGTGGGTCGCCGAGCAAAACGGCCGCATGCCCTGGGCACTGCTTCCGATTCTTAGCGCCGGGCGGACGATGCTGCTTTTTGTCCCGCCCCACCGCCCCACCGGCAGCGCCGCCGCCGCACCCGGATTGCTTATCGACGCCGCCTGCGAATGGTTTACGGGACGTGACGTGCAACTTGCGCAAGTGCTGCTCGACCCCGCGGACGAATCAGGCCAGCGGCTTTTCGAAACCCACGGCTTCGCCCGGATGGCCGAGCTGATTTACCTTCATGGCCCGGTGCGGCGCGCAGCGCAATCGCCTGTGTTGCCCACATCACTTTCGCTGGTCACCTACTCCGCCGACACACACGCGCAGTTTGCCGGGGCCATTGCCGAGAGCTACCACGAGAGTCTGGATTGCCCGGGGCTCAACGGCGTCCGCAGCATCGACGACATTGTGGCCGGCCACAAAGCCAGCGGAGAATTCGATCCGTCATGGTGGCTTCTTCTGCGCGAGCGCGACGCAATGGGGCTGGATGTGCCGCTGGGCGTGCTGCTGCTGAGCCGATTGCCAAGAAGCGACACGGCGGAGCTGGTCTACCTCGGACTGACCCCCGCCGCCCGCGGCCGCGGCCTGGGCGACACGCTGATGCGTCAGGCCTTCGCCCTCATCGCCCAATCGCCGCTCCAGCGCCTCTCCCTCGCCGTCGATTCCGGCAACGCCCCCGCCCTCAAGCTTTACTATCGATACGGCATGTCAAGAATCGGAAGCAAAATCGCGATGATGCGGAAGCTGAATTAGTTTCCAGTTGTCAGTTGCCAGTGAAGGAAGAAATTGTGATTGGCGGTTTTCCGACTTCACTGACAACTCACAACTGGCAACCGGCAACTTTTCTCTTGTCCACACCCCGTCCACGCGTCTGATAAATTTGTGGACGAAGCGTTGATGAAGTTTTTTTTTCATCGCCCACGTGCGGCCGGGCCGATGGTTGCGACGATGTGAATCATAAATCCGATAAAGTCGTGCTTGTCAGTATCAGTGCCCGCGATTAGATTCTCCCCTGTTGTTCAGGGATGGTAAAGAATCGGGTAAGGAGACCGCGACGCTACACGTTAGAGATCGGGACGCGGCTTCATAAGGGCAAGGTAGAACTAGATTTTTCTCTCGGCAATCCGGTTCGAACACATCCTCAGGACGCACTCCACGGACGGAAATTCCAGGCAGGGATGCCTAGGCCGCTATACGTGCTTCTCTCGGGCGGGCATTGAGGCCCGCGACGTACGGCGGCTCGGGGCTTTGTCGGCTTCTCTCGGGCTCAGGGAATGAGAAGCCGGCGGGGCATTACGTGCGCATGATTCGCCGCTCATAACGGCGGACCGTGCGCGCCGACTGACAAGATGCTTGGAAGGAGTACGTCGTGAGCTGCGTCAGCGCTAACGACCTACAGCTTGCGCGCCTGGCCGACGCCATCGCGCAACGGGTAGGGCAACAACGGTTTCACGTCTGGTTTAACAATTCAACCCGGCTCGATCTCCGGCAGGACGGCCTCGAAATCGCCGTCCCCAACGATTTCATCAGCGAATGGATCGGAAAGAATTTCACGCGGCCCATTCAAGAGGCGGCGCACGAAGTGCTCGGCGGGCCGCTCCAGGTTCGCTTTAGCGTGGTGCCCGAGCTTTTCGAAACTGACATCGCGACGCCCGACCCCAAGTCCGCCGGCAAATCCGGCGCTCCCGAGCAGTCGCCGCGAAAACTGGACGGGGCGCGGGCGGTGATACGCGTCGAGGACACTGCCGTCAGCCGCACGGTGGCGATCATCCCGCCCGGACGGATTAAGCCTTCGGCACCGGCGTCGCGGATCGAGCCGCCCGCCCAGGGGCTTGGCGCCCGGCCGCGTCTCCGTCACGAGCTGGGAGGGTTCGTCGTCGGGCCCAGCAACCAGCTCGCGTTCAACACCTCCTGCTACGTGGCAGAATTTCCCGGCTCGCAATACAACCCGCTGTTCATCCACGGCCAGTGCGGCCTGGGCAAGACGCATTTGCTCCAGGGGCTTTGCCGCAAGTTTATTGAGCACCATCCGACGAAGCGCTGGATGTATCTCACGGGCGAAGAGTTCACCAACGAATTCCTCACCGCCCTGCGGGCCAACAAGGTCGACGCATTTCGGCGGAAGATGCGCGACCTCGATCTGCTGGTCATCGACGACGTCCATTTCCTGGGCGGCAAGAAGGCCACGCAGGAAGAGTTCCTCCACACATTCAACGCAATCGAGGCGATGGGCAAGCAGGTCGTGATGGCCAGCGACAACCATCCCAAGCTCATTGAGGAATTCGGCGAATCCCTCGTCAACCGCTTCGTCAGCGGGATGGTCGTGCGGATCGACCCGGCGAACTACGCCACCCGCTGCCAGATCCTACGCTCCCTCGCCGAGCGGCTGTCGTTGCAATTGGGCGAGGAAGTCATCGCATGGGTCGCCCGCCGGGTGACGCAAAACGTGCGCGAGCTGGAAGGCGCAATCACTCGGATCGGCGCGCACGTCCGCCTGACCGGCCGCCCCGCCGACGTCGAGACGGCTCAAGCCGCCCTGGGCGACCTCGATCGCCAGCACGTGGCGCCCGTCCGTCCCGAGAACGTTTTACAGGCGGTGTGCAACTACTTCGGGCTTGAGCACAAGGACCTGATGTCCGGCCGCCGGCAGCGCACGATCAGCCTCGCCCGCAGCGTCGCGATGTTTCTGATCCGCAAGACGGCCAAGCTGAGTTTCCCCGAGATCGGCGCACGGATGGGCAAGCGAAACCACAGCACGGTGATCAGCGCCTGCCGGAGAATTGAGCGCGCGGTGGCGAAAAACCAACCGCTGGTGTGGACCAGTTCCGTTGGCGAACGTGAAGAAGAAGCGCCGGAACTCGTTCAACGCCTGGAAGAACATAGCCGGGCGATAAATTGAGGAAGGTAGTTGTCAGTTGCCAGTTGTGAGTTGCCAGTGACGGAAGCAAACCGAATGAGTTGTCGTCACTTCTGCTTCCTTGACTGACAACTGGCAACTAACCCGTTCACGGCAAAATCGTCCCGATCACCGTTCTGCGTCGGGGCCGCGTGTCGAAATCGATGAGGACGACTTGCTGATATTCGCCGGTCATGAGGCGGCCGTTCTCGAAAGGGACGGTAAGGCTCGGGCCGATTAACGCGGCACGGATGTGACTGTGGCCGTTGTCGTCGTTCCAGGTGGCCTCGTGTTCGTAGCGGATGTCGTCGGGGACGAGTTTTTGAAGGAGATTGGGCAGATCGTGCTTAACGAGGCCGGTCTCGTATTCGAGAGT
>JAQGHH010000302.1 GCA_028288945.1 Phycisphaerales bacterium | reverse complement strand
CGCGTTGTGATCCCACCGACGCGGAGGACGTTGCCCGCGCGCTGTACGAAATTTCGCGGGACGCGCGGGTGGCGTCGTTCTTGTCCCCGGAATCGCGTTTGCGATTTCAGGCGGATTGGCAGGCGGCGAAAAAGCGGAAGCGGCAAGCGAAAACGCCGTAGCCGAAAGCCCGGATTATTCACCGCCGAGACGCGGAGAACAATTCTCCAAGCTAGGCGCGCGCCTTGGCGAATCCGGAGGGCCGTCGATCCTGGCTCGGGCCGCGGGATTCCGGGCGGGTGCCGGGGCGGACGGGGCCGTTGCCGGGCCGGCGCGGTTGGGCGGCGGGGGCCGATGATTTGCCGGATGGGGCATCGCCCCGTTTACCGTTCTGCTTGGACCAGAAGCGATTCCGCTTGTTTTTCACTTCCTCCGGCACCGGATTGGCCTTAATGAAGACGGCGGTGTCGTGCAGCATTTTAAAGAACTCGACGAAGTCCTCGCTGAAAACAAACAGGCGCGTCTTGCGGACCTCCTCGGTCTTGTCGTCTCGCTTGCCCTCGGTCAGGACGAGGAAGTGGTTCCCGTTCGCCGCCCGCTTCAATTGGGCGGCATAGGTGCGCGGGCCGACCGACTTAAACCACGTCTGAAAGAGAATGTCGTGCTCAGCCTTGGACTGTGAGGCAGCCGGTGCAGAGGCGGGTGACATGGGGGCTCCTTGGAATGGGAGTGACTTGGAATCCGGAACGTGGGCCGTGGGACCTGGGACGGCAAGCGTAAAAATGGAAAACGTGAAAACGCGAATCGTAAAGACGTAAAACGTAGAAAATGCGAGCGCGCGGATTCATCCGCTTACAATTTTATGTTTTACGTCTTTATGCTGACCTGGGGTTTTTGTGCTTGGGCGCCACCGAAACGCTATGCGTAACTTCTCAGAACGCCGATGACCACGCCCTGGACCTTCATCTGGTCGGGGCTGACGATGCGGGGTTCCATGGTGCGGTTGGCGGGTTGGAGGCGGATCTTGCCGCCTTCCTTGTAGTAGCGCTTGAGGGTGGCTTCGCCGGTGTCGAGCAGGGCGACGACCTGCTCGCCGTTGCGGGCGTTCTCGCGGCGTTCGATCACGACATAGTCGCCGTCGCACAGATGATCTTCGATCATCGAATCCCCGCGGACGCGCAGGACGTATACGCCGGCCTTGGAGTGGAACATCGTTTCCAAGTCGAGCTCTTCACGATTTTCGATGGCTTCGATGGGCGAGCCGGCTGCAATATTGCCGAGCAGCGGCAACTTGGTCGCGCGCTCTTCATCGGGTAGCAACTCATCAGAGGTGATTTCCAGTGAACGGGCCTTGTGCTTGTCCCGCCGAAGGACACGTTTCTTTTCCAACGCCCCGACATGTTCGAAAATCGTCACTTTGCTGGTACCGAGCTGGTCGGCCAACTCCTGCATGGTCGGCGCGACGCCGTGAAGATGCCGGTAATTGCGGATGGCGACGATAACGTCCAGTTGGCGAGGGGTCAGATTCATAGAGATGTCCCTTCAGTTCGCTCAGGCCCGAGATGGCCCACGTTTGGGGCCTTTTAGAGAAACATTACCCTAACGATCGGTGAGGGTCAAGAGAAAAGATTTGTGAAGGTGAAAATTTTCTGACAATTTGTGGGAGGGGGTCAGAAGCCAAGAGTCAGGAGCCAGAATAAAGCAGAAACGGAGAAGTCAAAGTTGTGGACTCATGCCAGCCGATAAGACGTTCAGCGTCTTCTGGCTCCCGGCTTCTGGCTCCTACCCATGGATTTGACGAGCAGCCTCTCGAACCTTCAGCAATCCCAGACGATGGGGCAGGTGCAGATTGCCGTCGCGGCGAAGATCATGAACATGCAGCGGCTGGAGGGGAACGCCGCGGTGCAGCTCATTGATGCGGCGAGCAAGGGCGTCTCCAAGGCGGGCGACCAACTCGTGGCCGCGGCCACCGGGTTGGGCGGGCAGATCGATACGTACGGGTGATGCCGGTTCACGTCAATTGCGACTCCAAGTGGAAAAACGTGAAACGTGATCAGTCGGCGACGCATTGCTGGTAATTGTCACGTTTCACGCTTCACGCCTTGCCATCTTTGGCAGCAACGCCGCTGTCCCACGGATTGCCCCATCCAACATGTTCGGGATCGATGTCGGCCTTGGATTTCCCATTTCGGCACATTCTCAAAAAGTGAGAAAATTTGGGAAAAAGTGGGAAATCATCGGCGCAGCGATCGCGAGAAAAAATAAGCGGAACATCTTCCGTGGCAGGCACTTGTGTTCCTCAATGAGCCGAACCCGCCCGCTCGCCGATTTCGCGTCATTTTTCCCACAAGTTTCCGATGATTCTCCATCCCTCGCCCGCGCAATGAGGCGTCTTTTCCTCATGCGAAGAACTAGCTTCTTCAGAGACGCCCGCTTTTTTCCGCCAAGGCCGCTATGCCCTGCAAGAGCGTCGCCGACAGGCGAGCAAGCCCATGCCGGTCAATCCAGATAGCGATAAGGCGGCGGGTTCGAGGGGCGGGAGTGACGAAACGACTATCAGGCAGTTCGAACACCGTGCTGTAGCCGTTCGACCCACCACTATTGTCGTCCCATAAAGGTTTCCGGCGCCGTCGAATGACGCCAGGGTCGAGAAGGGCGTGCGTCCCGGCCGCGACTGGAATACTGTGCCGACGTTGAGCGTCCCCCAAGTCAAGAATAATAAATCGGCGGCGATCCTTGTGGGGATCGCCGCCGGTGTTTCGGAGCGGTGGGTGGTAAGCCGAATTCTGTTTCTCCTTCTCGCAGACTCTCGGCCGAGGCCATTTGTCTGATTGAAAGAGAGGCGGCCATTTCTCTGGGACGCCTGTTGCCAGGCGCCTCAAGCAACCTACCCGCGGATCGTAACGCGCCGGGCCAGCGCTGTCCGCTTATTTGGTCTTGCTGCCGGTGGGGTTTGCCTTGCCGTCCGAGTCACCCCGAACGCGGTGCGCTCTTACCGCA
>JAQGHH010000289.1 GCA_028288945.1 Phycisphaerales bacterium | reverse complement strand
GGCGCTGTTCCGCACGACGGACGGCGGGCAATCCTGGAACGAGATCTCCGGCCTCCGCGGCCACGGCTCGGGCCCGCGCTGGCAGCCGGGCGCGGGCGGGATGTGCCTGCACACGATCATCGTTGACCCCAAGGACCCCAACCGCATCTTCATCGCCATCTCCGCCGCCGGCGCGTTCCGCACCGACGATTGCGGCAAGACTTGGCGGCCGATCAACCAGGGCCTCTATTCCAAGTACATCCCCGACCCCACCGCCGAGGTCGGCCACTGCGTCCACCGCATCGCGATGCACCCCTCCCGCCCCGGCGTGCTGTTCATGCAAAAACACTGGGACGTCATGCGCAGCGACAACGCCGGCGACTCCTGGCAAAAAGTCAGCGGCAACCTCCCCACCGACTTCGGCTTCCCCATCGCCGTCCACGCCCACGAGCCCAACACCGTCTACGTCGTCCCCATCAAGAGCGACTCCGAACATTATCCCCCCGAAGGAAAGTTAAGAGTCTACCGAAGCCGCACCGGCGGAAACGAGTGGGAGCCTCTGACCAAAGGGCTGCCGCAGAGTGACTGCTACGTAAATGTCCTGCGCGAATCGATGGCGATTGATTCGATGGACGAATGCGGAATCTACTTCGGCACAACCGGCGGCCAGGTGTACGCCTCGGCGGATAGCGGGGATAGCTGGAATCCGATCGTGAGGGATTTGCCGGCGGTGGTGTCGGTGGAGGTACAGACGCTGGCGTGAAGACGGCAGGCCGAAGAGGGTAACGATCGAGATGAAGATTAGGGCAAGACTACGCGCGAAGGCCCGGGCTGATTCGCGTCTTAATCTTTCTCTTGCTCCTTCTCTTAATCCTAGTCCTACTCCTACTCTTCATCTTAATCTTACTCTCGCCTGCGCTCTTCCGGCCGCGGCAGCGGAAGGCCGACGACTAAGACAAGGGCTCTATGCGCGAATCCCAACAATCCTGGTTCGACCACGAAAAGCTGGAAGTCTACCGCGAAGCCATCTTCTTCGTCACCTGGCTCTCCAATGTCCTCGAAGAATCCGTCCGGATCGGCGACGTCAAGGACCAGTTGGACCGTGCTTCCACCTCAATCCCGCTGAATATCGCCGAGGGCAACGGGAAATACTCCCTCAAGGACCGCTGCCGCTTCTTCGACATTGCCCACGGCTCAGCGCTCGAGTGTGCCGCGGGCCTGGACGTCCTGGTCGCAAAGACAAAACTAACGTCCGACCGAATCCGGCCGGGCAAGGAAAGTCTTCAGAAGATCGTCAGGATGCTCATCGGCCTGATCAAACGGAATTCCACCCGCGAGTACGATAAAGGAACAGACCCGGGCCAATCAGCCGAATCCTGATCTTTTTCTTGTCGCTCCTATTCATCTTTTTACTGTTACTCTTGCTCTTGCTCCTCCGCGCTCGGCGGGGCGCGAACACGCAAGCGAGAGCAAGATTAAGATGAAGAGTAGGAGTAGGACTAGGATTAAGAGAAGGAGCAAGAGAAAGATTAGGACCGATTAGGAAGCAGTTATTCTTATGATCCGACTAATCCTCCCCCATCACCTCCGAACCCTCGCCAACGTCGACCGCGAGGTGCAACTGGACGTCCCCTCCCCCATCACCCAGCGCTCCATCCTCGACGCCCTTGAGGCCCGCTATCCCACGCTCCGGGGCGCCATCCGCGACCACGTCACCCAGCAACGCCGCCCCCTCGTCCGCTTTTTCGCCTGCGAGGACGACCTCTCCCACGACCCCCCCGACAAACCCCTCCCGGAAAAAGTCGCCGCAGGCGTCGAGCCGTTTTTTATCATTGGGGCGATTGCTGGCGGGTAGCCCGGCAGTTCAACATCTGAACACGGTTCGCGCTTCGGATCTTGTACATCTCGTGCGCTTCTTCACGCGGATTCGCAAGCACGAGCACGCCCATGCAAAAGTTCCCTCTCCGGCCCATTCCGCGTGAGCGTTGCGGCACGCTCGAACTCCGCACGCGCCTCCCCGAATCGCCCGAGCTTGGCGAGGAGGTCGCCGCGGACGCTGGGGAGCAGGTGATAGTTTGCCAGTGACGGCTCGGCGGTCAGGGCGTCAGCGAGCTTTAGTCCCGCCGCCGGGCCGTAGGCCATTGAGACCGCCACCGCGCGGTTCAGTTCCACGACGGGCGATGGCGTGAGACGCGCGAGCGACTCATAAAGCCCGGCGATCCGCGGCCAGTCGGTCGCTTCCGGCGTATTCGCCCGCGCGTGGCACGCGGCGATCGCGGCTTGCAGCGCGTACGCGCCAGGGGCCGTGGCGAGATGCCCGGCCTGGGCGAGAGCGTCCAGGCCCCGGCGGATGAGGAGCCGGTCCCACTGCGCGCGGTTTTGTTCCAGCAGCAAAATCGGCTCACCGGTCGGGCCCACCCGCGCTCGCGAGCGGGATGCCTGGATCTCCATCAGCGCGACTAGGCCGTGAACCTCTGCCTCACGCGGCATCAGGCCCGCGAGGATGCGGCCCAGCCGCAGCGCCTCTTCGCAGAGCGCGGGCCTCATCCAGTCATCCCCGGCAGTGGCGGTGTACCCCTCGTTGAAGACCAGGTAGATGACCTCCAGCACGGACGACAGCCGGGCGGCGAGCTCGGTGCCGCGGGGGACCTCGAAGGCGACCTTCTTGTCGGCGAGTGTGCGCTTGGCGCGGACGATGCGCTGGGCGATCGTCGGCTCGGGGACGAGAAATGCGCGGGCGATCTCATCGGTCGTCAGGCCGCCCAGCAGGCGCAGCGTGAGCGCCACGCGGGCCTCGGTGGACAGGACGGGATGGCAGGCGGTGAACACGAGGCCCAGCAAATCGTCGCCTATGGGGTCGTCGAGTGCCGCGCCCAAATCGGGGGCGGCCTTTTCCATCGCCTCAAGGTCGCGGCGGAGCGTTTCGTGCTTACGCTCCAGCCGCTTGTTCCGGCGAAGCAGATCGATCGCGCGGTGCTTCGCGGTGGCCATGAGCCACGCCCCGGGCTGGTCGGGGACGCCGGCATGCGGCCACTGCTCGAGGGCCGCGACGAGCGCATCTTGCGCCAGCTCCTCGGCAAGCCCCACGTCGCGCACGATCCGCGCCAGCCCGGCAACCAGCCGGGCCGACTCGATCCGCCAGACCGCGTCGATCGTGCGATGAGTATCGCAAGCCGTCATGGCCCCGATCAAACCATCATCATTTGATGGCCGCAAGCGGCGGCAACTAAATTCGGACCAAATGGGCAAGAAGAATATATGAACGCAGAGGCGCAGAGGTGGGACGGGAGAGACACAAAAGATTGCGATAGGATCATTCGAGCGTGACATACGTCTGCAGTGGCATGGGCGGCTCGCCCATGGGTCGGCGGCTATGACCGCAATACTTGGGCGAGCCGGCTGTGCCACGGGAAGAATACATTTCCCTCTCTCCCCCCACCTCTGCGCCTCTGCGTACAACTATCCTGGCGGATGGGCGAGCCGGGGCTACGGCTTTGCGGGTTCAGTCGTAGGCATTGCGGGGCCCTCGGCAATTGTTTTGATCGAGGCTAGGCCGCGCTCGAAATCGCCGCCGACGGTCTTGTCCATGTTCATGAAGAGGCATGCCGCCTTGGCCATGAAATTGTTGTGGCCGTCCATCGCCCAGGTCATCTTCGTCCCTTCAGAGACCGGGGCGAAGGTGTACGTGGCCGCGCAAGTCGCGGCCCACGGCTTGATGAATTCGAGCTTGATCCCGATTTGCGTGGGCCGGTCGCTCTTTTCGATCGTCATGCGGCCCTGGCCCGCCTTGTCGTTGCCGATCCACGCGTAGGAAGAACCGACCCCCGAGGCGGGCCCTTCGAATGTCTTTTTCATTTGCGGGTCGAGCTTTTCCCAGGGGGACCAGGCGTCCCACGCGTGGAAGTCGTTCACCTGCGCGAACACCCGCTCGGGCGGGGCGGCGATGGTGATCGACCGCTCGACATGAAATTCCGATGGCCGCGTGGCGATGACGATGACCAAAAGCACGATGACGACGACGAAGCCGAGAAGAATCTTACGGACCATGTTCGCATCCTCTTTTTAAGCGCCCGTGCACCATTCGCAAATTGCGGTGCAGGCTTTGGGCCTGCATTTGCTGCTCCAAAGCCTGCACCACAATCGCACGATCCTGCACGGATATTTTGAACGACTGCCCGACGCGCATTACGGCGCGACGTAGATCATCCACGACACGCCGAACCGGTCGGCCAACATTCCGAACGCGGCAGAGAAGAAAGTCTTGGTCAGCGGCATTTGCACTTGACCGCCCGCGCCCAGGCTTGCAAACAGTCGCTCTGCCGCGGCGGCGTCGGGGGCCGTGAGCGACAGCGCGAAGCCCTGAAACGTGGGCTTTCCGTTACACTCTCCGTCGGACGCCAGGATGTTCGTCTCGCCGATGCGGAAGCTCATGTGCATCACCTTGTCGCCGGACATCGGCGCGCACATGCTCTGGTCGGGGCTCTCCTTGTAGCGCATCATTTGGGTGACTTCGGCGCCGACCGACTTGCGATAAAACTCGACGGCCTCTTCGCAGCGGCCGTTAAAGAACAGATAGGGTTCGACTCGCACGGCAATTCCTTTCCAAATAGAGAAAGTCTCCTCGATGCAAAATGGTGATCGTCCAAGTCTACACGAGATCATCACTGGCGCTTCGCAGCCATCTGGTTGCGCAGGCGCTCTTCCTGCTCGCGCACTTCGGGGGTGAGGTTGGCGCCGAAATCCTCGGCCTCGAACACCTGGCGGATTTCGATTTCGGAATCGGCGCCGGGGAAGGGATTGGGGCTGCGTTTAATCCATTCGATCGCCTCTTCCTTCGACTTCACCTGAAGCAGCCAGAACCCGGCGACCAGTTCCTTGGTTTCAGAAAACGGCCCGTCGATGACGGTGCGCTTGTTCCCTGAGAACCTGACCCGCGCTCCTTTGGAGCTGGGCTGGAGGCCTTCCCCCGCGAGCATCACGCCGGCCTTCACGAGTTCTTCATTGAACTTGCCCATCGCCTCGAGAAGCTGCGGGTCGGGGAGGACGCCGGCCTCGGACTCCTTGTTCGCCTTGACTATCGCCATGAATCGCATGTCGTATCTCCTTCTGGGATCGATGTTTTCGGGCCTCTGTTCCCGGTCGGCACCGGCCGGTTGAACCTGGCCTCTACTGTCACGTCGAACGGGATTGGCCAGGATCGACACGGGCCGGAAATTTTTTTGGGAATTCTCTTTCGCACCCCGCCGGGAGTCTGACTTTATCGGTCTCGCGGGCGGATTTGTCCATAGGATGTACTGGAGAGAACGCCGTAATGAACACGTTGCCCTGGACGCCAGGGTGCTAGAATACCAGTCATGATGCACACCAGACGCCCCTGGCAGGAAGAGCTCGCGATCATCGACAAGACGATGAAGGCCATTTCGGGCGTCACCGACCCCGAGGAGATGGTAGGCATTTACTGGGAAAACATCGGCGAGCTGCTGCCGATCCACGATTACGTGTCAGTGTCGCGCCGCGAAACGCAGCCGCCATTTTATTTCATCACCCGGTCGTCGCGATTCGCCGAGCATTTCAATCCGTGGACTCAGCGCGACCGCCTGCCGCACCTTTCGGGCGGGATCCTTGGGGAGATCGCCTATGCGAATGAGCCGGTGATCATCGACGACCTCCCGGCCCGACTGACGGCGGATGACCCGGCGCGGTTTTACCTTGAGGGATTTCAGTCGCTCATCGCCTTCCCGCAATACGACAACGGCGAGTCGCTGAACGTCACGGGGATGCTGATGCCGCCGGGGATGGAAATCGACCACGCCGTCATTCCGATGATCCACTGGCAATCAGGGCTGTTCGGGCGCGGGACGCAGAACCTGGTGCTGCGCAATCAACTGGCCACGGCGCTGGGCGCGCTGGACCGGGAGCTGCAGGTCGTCGGCGAAATCCAGCGCTCGCTGCTGCCGGGCGTGCTTCCCAAGATCCCGGGCTTTGAGCTTTCGGCCTATTATCTGACGAGCGCACGGGCCGGGGGAGATTATTACGACTTCTTCCCGCTCGCCAGCGGCGCGTGGGGGATTTTCATCGCCGACGTCTCCGGCCACGGCACGCCCGCGGCGGTTCTCATGGCGATCACCCACGCCATCGCCCATGCCCAGCCCGGCACGCACACGCCGCCCGACATGCTCCTGGCATACCTCAACGACCAGCTCGCACGCTCCTACACCCGCGACGGCACGTTCGTCACGGCGTTCTACGCGGTGCTCGACCCGTGGACGCGTTCGCTGACTTATTCGAGGGCCGGCCACAACCCGCCGCGACTGATACGCGGCGGACAAGTGACCGCTCTCGACGAGAACGGCGCGCTGCCGCTGGGAATTATGGGCGAGCAGGCATACGGCGAAACGACCCTGACGCTGAGAAAGGGAGACCTCCTGCTGCTGTACACGGACGGAATCACCGAAGCCGCCCCGCCACGAAAAGGAGCGGCGTCGCGCGAGCTGTTCGGTGTCGAGCGGCTGGACAAAGTGCTCTTGGAATGCGGGGCAAGCACCGCCGAGGAATGCATCGGCCGGATACGCGCGGAGGTCGCCGTGTTTTGCGAAAACGCGCCGCCGACCGACGACCAGACGCTACTGGCGATTAGATGTTTGTGATGGGGAGTGCGTGCTGCGTACTCCGTGTTCCGTGACGGAAGCAGCTGCGATCACTCAATAATCATCGCCGCGCACGGAGCACTGCTAGTGTGACACGGCCGTCTCGGCCGTGCTGGTTGCGACAGAATTATCGCTGAGTTCTTGAAGCATCAATAATTTCCCGTCCCGCGCACCCGGCACGGGGCGGGACGCCCGTGTCACCGCGCAGCGTCCTGCCTTTCTCATCTGTGTCCATCGGCATCCCATCTGTGGCAACACGTCTTCGCTTTCTCCGCACCTCTGCATTCACTACCAATTCCCGGATTCAAGGCTGCGTTGCGGCGCGGCCCGTGCCGGCGAGGTAGCGGACGAGGTCGCGGAACTCGGCTCTGGTGAGCGTGTCGGCGAGACCGGGGGGCATCACGGAGCCGCGTTGGGTGCGTTTCGCGATGGCGTCCTTGCGGAGGCGGACTTCGCGGTCGGCGGCCAGATCGCGGATGACCAATTCATTCGCGTCTTCGCGGAGAATATAGGCCTGGTACGTGTCGCCGGCCTTGGTCGTGATTTCGTAGGACATGTACCCCTCCTTCACCTCGCGGTTGGGTTCGAGGATCGAGCCGACGATGAACTCGACGGTCTGCGCCGTGCCGAGGCTGCCCAGATCGGGGCCGATGTGGCCGCCCTTTCCGTTCATGGCGTGGCAGGTCATGCAGCTGAGTTCCGAACGGGCGAAGACCGTTGCGCCATGGGCGGGATCGCCACTCTGACTCACCTCGACGGCAAACGCCGTGACTTCCGCGGGGGTCATCGTCGTGGTCGTGCGGTTGAGCCCCGCGGCACTGCTCAGGGCGGCGAAGAGCGCCTCATCGTGGCTGCCCAGCGCCGACGCGACGCGCAGGCCGACCTTGGCGGCGTCCGTGGCGGGCGGCTTTGCCGCCAGCGATTTGGCGAGGGCGGAAGCGGCGGCGGGACGCTTGAGCAGCGCACGGAAAACTTCTTCCGCCGTGCGGTCGTCGGCATGAACGGCCGCGCCGAGCAGGCCGGCGGCTTGCGCGGCCGCGGCAAGGGGGTCGATCGCCCCCAGCGCGCCGACAGCCGCGGCGCGGATTGCGGCGGGGTTCTTGTCATCCGCGAGGGAGAGCAACGTTTCACGGCTCTCGATGCCGTCCAATCCGGGAAGCGCGGCGATGGCCGCGGTGCGAACGCCCACGGGCTGTTGGGTATCGCGGGCCAAGGCTTCGATCGTCGTGCGCAGGTTCTTAAGCTTCCATGCGGCCGCCAAACGCGGCGCGCCTGCGCGAACCGCGTCATCGGGCCGCGCCAGCAAGCCGTTCACGATCGCCCCCAGGTCGCCCGTTGGGCGGACATCCCGCCGTTCCGCGGCTTCGGCGACCGCGGGCAGCAGCGGCGCCAGCGCGGCGTCAGGCAGTTGGAGGATGAACGCGAGATCGTTGGCGTCGCCCACATCGGCGAGAAGCCGCAACAGCGCCTCGCGCCCGGGCCCCCCTCCCGCTCCCTCGCGGGTTAACCGTCGAAGGCCCTGCAATGTGTCGGAGGTGCCGTCGGCTCGGACGAGCATCCCCAGCCGGGCCGCGGCCGCGCCCTCGCCGAGATCCAACTTGCCCGCTTTGAACGCGTCTAGCCAGTGCGGCTTGAGCGCGTAGACAGTCTGCTCCATCGCGTAGCGGGTGAAGTCGTCGACGGGGCGGTCGGCCGCGATCAGCGCGACGGCAACAGCCTCCGGCCGGGGGACATACGAGCAGGCCACGACCGCGCGAAGGCGGACGCGCGGGTCTTCATCCGCCGACATCGCGCGGAGCAGCGACAGGGGATCGTCAAGCCGGTC
>JAQGHH010000283.1 GCA_028288945.1 Phycisphaerales bacterium | reverse complement strand
AGGGCTTTTCAATGATGATCCGCTCCCACCCGCCGGACCGGCCGTGCATTTTGCCGAGGTTTTCGATGATCGGCGCGAACGTGTTGGGCGGCGTCGAGAGGTAGTAAAGCCGGTTGCCCGCGGTGCCGGTCTGCTTGTCGTACTTGAGGAGAGTTTCCTGGAGCTTGGCGTGGTCGGATTGGGAGCCGTAGTCGCCCTGCACGTAGGCGATGTTCCGCTCGATGCGGCCCCAGACCTGCGGGTCGATCGGCTGCGTGCGCGCGAACTTCTGCACCGCCTCGCGGCATTCGGCGCGGTAGGCGTCATCCGTCATGGGGGAGCGGGCGTACCCCACGAGCACGAACTGTTCGGGCAAAAGCTTTTCGCGCGCCATCTCATAGATGGCGGGGATGAGCTTGCGCTTGGCGAGATCGCCGCTGGCGCCGAAGATGACCAGAGCACAGGGGGAAGCCGATGGCATGGGGTACCTTTCCTTCAGAGGCCGCGCCAAGAGATACGAGACGGGCGAAGGAAATGCAACGTTGTGGTATTCGGGCTCTGGCGGTCCACGAAAAAAACGTGAGCCGCACGGAGACAAGTGTCTTCGCAGCGGCCCACGAGGTGGTAGGCATTACTTATATTATGTAGCGAGGAGCGGACGGCAGCACACCGCCTTCAATGAACGATGCCGCGCCCGACCACGTGCGGCACGGCGCCGCCGTTGGGGTCCTGCGTCTGAACGGACTTTCCTTTGCCCTCGCCGGTCAATTGTTGGCCGGCGCGCTGGCGGCGTCCCGTTTGCCTGCCCTGGCCACTTTGACCCGGTTCCCGCGCCTGAGCTTCGCCCTGATCCTGGCCTCGGGGCTCGCCTTGGGCTTCGGCTGTCAGGCCGACGAAGAATTCGTACAGGGCGTAACCGAGCAACGCGTACGTAGCCAGCTTCAATAGCCGAAACATTCGTGCCTCCTCATCAAAGACTTTTCGCCGGGAATCCTAAGGGATGCCCTTGATACCGAAGCAGCTTGCAAAACCGGTGCTAGAGCACGGCAATGTTGCCGCTGGCGTATTGCAAAGCATGGAATGTGTAAGGAAAATGCCCAGATGCCCGGCATCTCCCTTCGCGCGGCGACCGCGCACGATCTTCCGGCCATTAATGCCATTTACAATCATTATGTAATTCATTCCACCGCGACATATCAGGAGGAGCCCGCGACAGCCCCCGAACGGGAGGCGTGGTATGCCGCTCATGGAACGGAATACCCAGTGATCCTCGCCGAGAGAATGGGAGAAGTGATCGGCTGGGGCTCGCTTTCGCGATTCCACGCCCGGGCCGCGTACCGCCCCACCGTGGAAAATTCAGTCTACGTCCGCCACGACCATCTCGCCCGCGGCGTCGGTCAACTCCTGCTGACAGACCTGATCGCCCGCGCGAGGGAGCTGGGGTATCACAGCATCATCGCCGGCATCTCCGCAGACCAGGAGCCCAGCGTCCGCCTGCACGCGAAGCTCGGGTTCACGCAGGTAGGGCTGCTACGGGAAGTCGGGCGCAAATTCGACCGCTGGCTCGACGTGATGTACATGCAGAAGATGTTATGAACGCCGGGATGGGCTTTCATTTCTGTTTCTGGACGGGCGACGCCGACGGCTCAACATGGTCGGATGCCGCCGGCAATAGTGGCGAACGCGGAGGAAGGGCTGTCAGGTAGGCACCGTACGCGATCAGCAGGATTCCGGCCCAATTGACGAGGGTGGGCCGCTCTCGCAAAAGGAAAAACGCCAACACCGCCGCCAGCGGCACGCTGAGTTTGTCAATCGGCGCGACTTGCGTCACTCTCCCGCCGACGGCCAGCGCCTTGAAACCAAACAGCCATGACGTCGCGCCGGCCAACCCGGACAGCGCGATCATGACGATCGCCCAACCGCGAACGGTCGGCAGCTTGTCCCACAGCTTCTCTGCGGTACAGATCACCGCAAGGAATGCGAGCATGACGCCGGCCCGGATGGTCGTCGCCAGCGTCGAGTCGATCCCCTTCATTCCGATCTTGGCAAAAATGCTCACCCCCGCCGCCGAGACCGCGGCAAGGACGGCGTAGAAGAGCCAGCGATTGTCAGGCATGCCGTTATTCTAGCGAGTAAACGCGCCGACTGTGACACGGGCAACGGTGGGCAAACAAGAATCTCTACCCCACCCAAGAATGCCTGAGTCGCAAGCTACGACACCAATTTTGAATACTCGTGATTCCTCCCCTCAACGCGGCACCCCAAATCGCATACAATGCCTCCCCCGCCCGGCCCGGCGGCCCTAGGCGGCTATCCATGGAAGGTTGCGGAGATGAAGGAACTCGACGGTCTCGACAGCAGTAGCGTTGAACAATCGCAGGAATCGGCCCAATCGCCGCACTCGGTTTCGCGGGCGGACCTCGATGAGGTCCACCGTACCGCGGCTCAGCTTGTCGCAGAGCTTCAGGATGTCCCGGACGGCGACCTCGTCGCCGAGATCATCGCCAACGCGCTCAAGCTTCTCCGCGACCGCACCAACCGCGGGGACATCAAGCTCATCGACAAGTCATTCAAAGAGCTGCGCTACGCGCTGAAGATCTTCGCCCCCTACCGCGATTTCCGGAAGGTCAGCATCTTCGGCTCCGCACGCACGCCCGAAGGGCACGAGGATTACAAGCAGGCCAGCGAGTTCGCCAAGGCGATGGCCGCGGCGGGGTGGATGGTCATCACCGGAGCGGGCGGCGGCATCATGGCCGCGGGCCACGGCGGCGCGGGCGCCCAGCCATCTTTCGGCCTCGCTATCCGCCTCCCCTTCGAGCAGCTCACCAACCCCTTCATCGCGGATGATCCCAAGCTCATCAACTTCCGCTACTTCTTCACGCGCAAGTTGATGTTCGTCCGCTCCAGTCACGCCATCGCCCTTTTCCCGGGCGGCTTTGGCACCATGGACGAAGGGTTCGAGGTCCTTACCCTCGTACAAACCGGCAAGTCCGTCCCCGTCCCCATCGTCTTCATCGACGCACCCGGCAGCGACTACTGGTCCACCTGGCAGGATTACGTGGACAAGCAACTTCTCGCCCGCGGCCTCATCAGCCACAACGACCTGCACCTCTATAAGATCACGCAAAACATCGACGAAGCCGCGCGGGAGATCCAACACTTCTACAGCAACTACCACAGCCTGCGGTACGTCCGCGATGATCTGGTGATCCGCCTGCACCGCCGCCCGACGGAATATCAGCTCGCCTTGATCGAACGAGAATTCTCCGACAT
>JAQGHH010000243.1 GCA_028288945.1 Phycisphaerales bacterium | reverse complement strand
GAGTGTTCGGAGCGTGCAGGTCATTCCGGCGTCATGACGATCGGTGCCCGTTCATGGAGCACAGAGGGTTTATGATCGCGCCCACAGCCCCGGAGGGGCGCAAGACCTTAGCCCATGGCGTAAGCCGGGGGAAAGGATCAGCAAGGGGCGCACAGCCCCGGAGGGGCGTAAGACGCGCAAAAGTGAAGTGTGCATCTGCTGTGTGACACGTGCGATCATGCGCGACTCGGACCTGCGGTCCGACCGGGCTGACATGGCCCGGTTCCGAAAATTTTCTGCCGTCCCACCTCTCTTGGTCATCCGATGCCAGTTCCGAATCTGACACTTCTTACGCCCCTCCGGGGCTAATTGTGTTTACTACATTTATCACCCACGGCTTGCGCCGTGGGCTAAGGTCTTGCGCCCCTCCGGGGCTGAGGGCGAGCTATACCTCAAACCGATATCGCAGGCCGATCGCCTTTCGCCATTGGTCGAGCGTGCGCATGTTGCCCAGCGTGTCGTCCCAACTCATGGCCGGCGGGGCGGCCTGGCGGCGTGGGATGCTTTCGGCGACCAGGCCGGCCTCGATGGAATAGAGGAATGGTGTCGGGCCGGTGACGATCTCCTGAGGATGCTCTTCTCCCGCGTGATGGACGAAGAACTTGCTCATGCCGCCGTTGCGGGCGGGGGCCCACGGCGTGGGGAGGTGGATGTGGCCTTTCGTGCCGTAAATGCGGACGGCGTTTTCCTGCTCGACCTGCACGCCGGCGGAGAGCTGGGCGATGATGTCGCCCGGGAACTTCAGCACCGCGGCGGTGTATTCGTCCACGCCCGTTGTGCCCAGGTGCCCGACCGCCTGCAGTTCGATCGGCTCGGCGAAATTCCTCCCATTCGCGACGCCCGCGACGAGGCGGGCCATCGAGACGGGATAGCAGCCGACGTCCAGAATGCCGCCGCCGGCCAGGTCGTTTGAAAGCAGCCGGCTGCTCGCATCGAAGGGAACCGCGAAGCTGAACGTCGCCTGGATCGCTCGCACGTCGCCGATCACTTTTTGCCTCAGCAGCTCGACAAGCCTGTGCGTCTGCGGGTGGCAGCGGTACATGAACGCCTCCATGAGGAAGACGTCATGCCTGCGTGCCGCGTCGATCATGGCGGAAGCCTCGGCGGCATTCACGCCGATCGGCTTCTCGCAAAGAATATGCTTCCCCGCCTCGGCGGATTTGATCGCCCACTCCTTGTGACACGGGTGCGGCGTGGAAATATAGACCGCGTGCACCTGGGGGTCGGCGAGCAGGGCCTCGTAGCTGCCGTGTCGATGGGGAACATTGAACTGCGCCGCAAATTCCTCGGCAGACTTCTGCGAGCGACTGCCCACCGCGACGAGCCGGCCGGTGGTCGATTCCGCCACGCCGCGGGCGAAAGCCTTCGCGATTCCGCCCGTGCCGAGGATTCCCCAATTCAAGTCCGCCGCCATGGTCTGCCTCCCGTGTCGGGCGGAAAGTCTACCGCGATGGGGACGCCCCGCCCATGCGAGCGTGCGGTATCTCGATGGATCGATGGCTCGCGATCGGCACGCCGGGCGCGGGCAGGGCGCGGCCTCATCATAAAGCACCGGCCACAACGCACGCGCACACCGAGCGCGGGCGTGACCATTCAGGTGGCATGGGTTGCAAACCCATGCCACTATAATAAATGCCCGCCCTCCGGGCTCGTGGTTATCGAGAGGCATCTATGCGCCGCGCCGGCCGGCGGCTATACTCCGCCCTTCATGCCGATTCGTATCCTCTGCCTCGGTGATATTGTGGGACGCCCCGGGCGGCAGGTCGTGCACCAGCGGCTCCCGGAGCTCGTCCGCCAGCATAAGGTCGACCTCGTCATCGCTAACGCCGAGAACATTGCCGGCGGCAGCGGGATCACCCAAAACCTCTTCCACAAAATCCGCAGCTACGGCATCGACGTCGTCACGTTGGGCGACCACGTCTATAAGAAACTCGACATCACCCCCACGCTGCAATCCAGCGAGCGGATCGTCCGGCCCGCCAACCTCGCGGCCTCTGCCGCGGGGCGCACGTTCACCGTCGTCACCACCAACAGCGGCGTCAGCGTCGGGGTCTTCTGCCTGCTGGGGCGGATCTTCATGAACCTCCCCAGCGACGACCCTTTCGCCGCCGCCGACCGCGTGCTCGGGCAGATGCCGCGGCACGTGCGGGTGAGCGTGTGCGACATTCACGCCGAGGCGACGAGCGAAAAAGTCGCGATGGGTCACTGGCTCGATGGCCGCGCTTCGCTGGTCTTCGGCACGCACACGCACATCCCGACCGCGGATGCGAAAATCCTGCCCGGCGGCACCGGGTACATCAGCGACCTGGGCATGTGCGGCCCTTATGACTCGGTGCTCGGCCGCCGCAAGGACCGCGTCGTGAAGTTCATGACCACCAACATGCCGCAGTCGTTCGACGTCGCGACGGGCGACGTGCGTCTCAGCGGCGTCCTGGCCGAGATCGATTCCGACACCGGCCGCACGTTGTCGATCGAGCGCATCGAAGCCCAGGGCGAAAACGCCGACCAC
>JAQGHH010000229.1 GCA_028288945.1 Phycisphaerales bacterium | reverse complement strand
ATGCTGCTCGGGCCGGTGCTCGTGCTGGCCTTTGTGCTGCATCAGCTTTCGAGCTATGTGAGGAGCAGGGCGGCACACGGCCTGGGCGTCGATTTGTACATGTGGCTCACCGCGCCGGGCGTGATGGTCCACGAGCTGGGTCACGCGCTTTTCTGCGTCGTCTTCGGGCATACCATCACGCGGATGAAACTCTTCGGCCCGCAAGCCGACGGCACGCTCGGCTACGTCGAGCATTCGTACAACCACAAGAACCCGTACCAGTCGATCGGCAACTTCTTCATCGGCACCGGCCCGATCTGGCTGGGCTCGGCGATGGTGTACGTGCTGTCGCGGTATCTGCTGGGGGCGCACGCGAGCGCGTCGTCTGTCACCGCCGGCAGCGGCGTGATGGAAATCATGACGGACGTCGCCGCCTCGGCGTTCCGGTCATTCACGGGTTTGCTCGATCCGTCGCTGATGGGAAGCTGGCGGTTCTGGGCGTTCGCGTATCTGGTCGTCTGCATCGGCAGCCACATCACCTTAAGCGCACCCGACATCCGAGGGGCCTTCAAAGGCTTTCTCGCGCTGGTCGCGGCGGTCCTGCTGTTCAACCTCCTGACGGTCTGGATGGGCGAAGGCTTTTCGGTCCGCGCGTGCGAAGCGCTGGTCCGCGCCAGCGCCGTCGTCTACGCGGCGCTGCTGTTCGTCATCTGCGTGAATCTGACGCTGGCGGGGATGGTGTTTGTCCTGTCACTCCTGCGGGGAAAACTGCGCGGATGAGCAAATAGCGACCCGTTCCGTAGGTTCGGCTCCGCCGAACGTCCGTCTCGGAACATGGGAGGATGTTCGGCAAAGCCGAACCTACATGGTCAGGGAAGAGCCAAACCTGCGCGAAGCGGCCAAGAAGCCAGGGACGCCAAGAAAGCCCAATCGAATTGGATCCCCTTGGCCACTCGGCGGCTTGGCCACTTGGCGCGATTCCTCTTCTTCGCGTCTGCCTTCGCGCCGTCGCGGCTTCGCGGTTATCCGCTTTGCGGCCATTCCAAAAGGACAGAGGAGGTCGCTGCGCTCTTGCTTTCTTCGACCGGAGTACCGATCGAACATCACGGGGTACCGTGACCACGGGCAAGATGCCCGTGCCACTAAATGGGCAGGATGCCATGCCACTGCTCACCGCCTTTTCCCTTCCCACTTTCGATATACCCGGCCGCTTGTTATGATCCGTTCTTGCTTTCACAAACGGGAGGCCCTGCATGTTCGGAAAGATTTCCTATACGTGGGATTTGATGGGCGCATCGTGGAACGTTTTGCGCAAGGATAAGGCGCTGGTGTTGTTCCCGTTATTTTCCGGGATCAGTTGCCTGGTTGTGATGGCGTCGTTCGCGGTCCCCGCCCTGATAACCGGCGCGTGGCATCCGCCGGCCCGCGGGGCACAGCCCGCACAGCAGATCGCCTACTACGGCATGCTCTTCGCCTTTTACTTCTGCAACTATTTCGTCATCACGTTTTTCAACGTGGGCATCATCGCCTGCGCGATCGAGCGGATGCAGGGGGGCGAGCCGACCTTCGAGTTTGGCATTCAGGCCGCGGCTTCGCGGTTGCCGCTGATCATCGGATGGTCGCTCGTCTCGGCGACCGTCGGTCTGATTCTGCGGGTGATCGAAGACCGCTCCGACAAAGTCGGGGAGCTCGTCGCGGGCCTTCTGGGCATGGCGTGGACCATCGTGACGTACCTGGCGGTCCCGGTGCTGGTCGTCGAGCGGAAGGGGCCCTTCCTTGCCATCAAAGAATCGGGGCAATTGCTGCGCAAGACGTGGGGCGAACAGATCGTCGGAAACTTTAGCTTCGGGATCGTGTTTTTCCTGCTGGGCATCCCGGCATTGTTGCTCGTCGTGGCGGGCGGCTATTTCGCCGTAATCATGCAGTCGGTCGCGGCGGCCGTCGTGTTCATCTCGCTGGCCGTGGCATACATCGTCGTGCTGTCGTTGGTGCAATCGGCGCTGCAGGCGATCTTTCAGGCCGCGGTCTACCTCTATGCCCGCGACCGGCAGGCACCCGCCGGGTTCCCGGTCGCGCTACTTCGCGGCTCGATGGCACAACGGTAGACTTCCGGACATGAACAGACGTTTGCCCCCGCTCCTGGCGGCCCTCGGGCCGGCGGGCGTATTGGCGGTCGGTGCGGCGCTTGGCGCGGGCACCAACCACGCCAAGCCGGCCACGCAGCCTTCCACCGCCCCCGCAACGCAGCCCACGACCAAGCCCTCAGCGGACACCCTCGAGCATTACCCCGCCCCGCCCGCGCCGCCGCTAAGCCCGGAAGAGGAACTGAAGACCTTCGTGCTGGCACCCGGGTTTCGAATCGAGCTGGTTGCGAGCGAGCCGGCGGTGCAGGAGCCGGTATCGATCGCGTTCGATGCCGACGGCCGGATGTGGGTCGCGGAAATGCGCGGGTACATGCCCGACGTCTACGCGCACAACGAGGACGCGCCGGTCGGACGGATCAGCGTGCTGGAGGATGCGAAGGGGGACGGGCATTTTGACAAGGCCACCGTTTTTCTCGACGACCTGTATTTGCCGCGTGCGGTAATGCCCGTTGCGGGAGGGGTGCTAGTGGCGTCGCCGCCGCACTTGTGGTTCTGTCGCGACAGCAAGGGGGATCTGCACTGCGACCGGAA